>JAIFWG010000079.1 GCA_019662005.1 Candidatus Parcubacteria bacterium | reverse complement strand
TCCATGACTACATACCTATTGAGCATCACTAAATTAAATCCCCTGGAGTACAACATTCCTTTTGAACGATTTTTAAACCCTGATCGCCCTTCCGCACCTGACGTTGATATGGACTTTGCTGATAACCGCCGAGGCGAAGTTATAGAATACGCAAAAAAGAAATATGGGGCGGACAAGGTGGCTCAAATTGGAACATTCGGTACCATGCTTGCACGGGGCGCAGTTCGCGATGTTGCTCGCGCCTTAGGCAAACCCTATGATTTTGCAGATCGTATCGCAAAATTGATCCCAATGGGCTCGCAGGGGTTCCATATGACTATTGACCGCGCCATGGAACTAGAGCCGGAGCTCAAAAACATTTACACGCGAGAGTCAGAAGCTAGAGAGGTTATCGATGTAGCCAAAAAACTTGAAGGCACAGTGCGCCACATTTCTGTTCACGCCGCAGGGGTCGTAATTTCTCCCAAACCTCTTACCGAATATGTGCCGATTCAGTTTGATCCGAAAGGCGAAGAAAATATTATTACCCAATACGACATGTACACTGTCGGAGAAGACGGTGTTGGACTCACCAAATTAGATTTTCTCGGCATTCGTAATTTGGCAATTCTAGAAAATGCTGTTCGTTTGGTAAAAGAACACCGAAACTTGGATTTAGATATCGAAAAAATTCCTTTGGATGATAAAAAAACATTTGCCATGCTTGCTCGAGGAGAAACCGAAGGTTTGTTCCAGTTAAATGGCGATGGGATGACTAAACACTTAATTGATCTCAAGCCTACGGGGGAGAGAAGAAATACATTCGCCGCAAACACAATCCCAGGCTGATTTCATATTTGGACCCAGCACTTGAAAGTATCCTTAAGCAAACGTACGGAATTTTAGTTTACCAAGACGACTTGTTGATTATGGCCCACGACTTAGCTGGTTATTCATGGGGAGAAGTAGATAAATTCCGCAAAGCAGTTGGTAAAAAAATTCCGGAAGAGATGGCAAAGCAAAAAGAAAAGTTTATCCAGGGCTGCGTAGACAATTCCAAATGGCCTCGGAAAAAAGCCGAAGAAGTCTGGGCATGGATTGAACCATTCGCTGCATACGGCTTTAACAAAGCACATTCTGCAAGTTATGGCCGTGTTGCCTATCAAACCGCCTATATGAAATCTAATTATCCAGCAGAGTACATGTGCGCTGTGCTGACCGCTGAAGCTGGAGACACAGAAAAGGTGGCAGAGATTATTTCTGAATGCAAACGCATGACTATCCCTGTATTGCCGCCAGAAATTAATAGCTCATTTAAAGATTTTACAGTTATTAAGAGCGACAAAGATCAAATTCGCTTTGGTCTCCTAACAATTAAAAACTTAGGCGAAGGAGTTGCTGATGGTATCATCGCTGAACGATTAGCCAATGGGTCATTTAAAGATATCGAAGACTTTACCTGCAGGCTTCATGGCCGCGATTTAAACCGCAAATCAGTTGAAAGTTTAATAAAATGCGGAGCGCTCGATGCTTTTGGCGAGCGTAATAAAATGTTATTTAACACCGAAGCATTGTTGACTCACGCTCGCGACAAACAAAAAAATGCTTCTAGCGGCCAGATCAGCTTGTTTGGCGATGCTGAAGTTTTGCCCCCTTTAAGACTTACCGAAACCGCGCCTGCGGCGCAATCCGAAAAGCTAATGTGGGAAAAAGAATTACTTGGACTATTCGTTTCGGCGCATCCGCTTCAAGAATACCAACCCGTCCTCAAACTAGAGAGTGTCGTGCAAATTAAAACGGTCAGATCTGGCGGGGTAGTAAAAGTTGGCGGAGTTATTACTAAAGTCCAAAAAATTGTTACGAAGAATGGCAAGCCGATGGTTTTTGCTTGGCTTGAAGACTTAACCTCTAAAATCGAACTTGTTATATTCCCCAATGTCCTAGAAAGATATCCTGATTGGCAAGAAAATGCGATCATCGTGGCCAAGGGCAAAATAAATGACCGAGATGGCGCATTAAAAATGCTCTGCGATGAAGTAAGGCTTGTTGCTATGCTGTCTAACAAGCCCGCGCAGGATATAAAAGCCGCGCATTAGCGCGGCTCGGTGATTAGCTGACAGTAACATCTATGTGAACGACGGCAGTGCCCGAGGTCACCGAAATGGTGTACTTCTCGGAGACAAGCAGGTTCCTTATGGCAATGCTTGGAGCAAAGCAGGATGACTTTTGCTTGCCGCCATCAATGGTTTGACTACCCAACTTGATATCCCACTGATATGAACCTGTGCCGCCTTGGGCGTAGAAGCACTTATTCTCACCGTATTTTTGGTTTACTCCGCCTGTGATCTTATTTGCTCCCTGGAAATCGCTGCTTACATACAGTGGACTTATAGAAGGTCCAGCCGGAGGCACATGCCTATGATCGGAACAAGCTGGTAAAGTTAAAAGAACAAAGACAATAATCAGATTAGCGATTCTCACGGCGCTGCTCATCTTGCGTTTATTATTATACCATGAAGCACTGATTAAGCAAGTGCTTTTATTTGATCTTATTATTTGATACTCTATTAGCAATGGCAAAAGAAGAATCACTTAAAGATCATCGCGATATTGGCCAAGCAATGGATCTCTTCAGTTTTCAGGACATTGCTCCTGGCGCTCCTTTCTGGCACCCAAAAGGGATGCTTCTTTTTAAAGAACTCGAAAAGGCCGCCCGCGAAATGAACGAGGCTGATGGCTACCACGAAATCTCAACCCCAATTTTGGTAAAAAACAGTGTCTTTGAGCAGTCAGGTCATTGGGATCACTATAGAGAGAACATGTTTTACTTTACCAATCCTAGAGACGAAAACGAATTGTTGGTGGTAAAGCCAATGAACTGTCCAGAATCAACTTACGTTTACAATGCTACCGTCCGAAGCTACCGCGATTTACCTTTGCGCTT
>JAIFWG010000021.1 GCA_019662005.1 Candidatus Parcubacteria bacterium | reverse complement strand
GGAGGTGTTGGTCTCTTAACTTCGGCTGAAGAGTCGCCATAAGAGGCTCCTGCGGCTCGTGGGCCCATCTGTAGACCTTCAGCTATAATCTCCGTAACGTATCGTTTCACGCTGTCCTGGCCTGTCCAGTTTCGGGTTTGTAGTCGTCCTTCGATCATTACTAGTCCGCCTTTTTTAAGATAATTGTTAGCAATTTCTCCTAAGCGTCCCCAGGCAATTATTGTGTGGTATTCGGTTGCTTCTTTGCGACCTGTTGAAGCATCATTCCACACTCTGTTGGTGGCCAATTTAATTGTAGTTACGTTCTGTCCGCTGGTGGTGGATCGGCTTTCTGGATCCTGGGTAAGCCGTCCGATCAAGTAAACTTTATTGAGGTTCATGTGTGTTTAGTTAATTACTTTTATAACTTTTCAATGATGTCCTCGAGTTCTTTGTCCAGTTCTTTGTTCTCAACTGGAGCTGGCTGAGCGGCTGACTTTGCGCGCTTTTCGATACGTTCCTTAGCTTTCATCTGCTTCATCATTTCCTGGTTCTTTTTGGCATCAGATGGGAGCTTCAATATCAGTGATCGAAGGATATCATTGTTGAGCTTAATATATTCCTCCAACTGTGGCAACAACTCTCCATTTTCAGTATTGAACTGAATATAGCCAAAAAAGCTATGGGTTTGGTGAGCTAGCTCGTAGGACAATCTGGTTCTCTCTGGCTCTTTGGAGTAACTGATTGCGCCTCCACCTTTGGTAATGATCTCTTCTAACTCGCTGCGTATTTGAGCTAGTCTTGCCTCGTCCATATTAATATTAATATGAACAGCAAGCTCGTAATTCTTGCGTGTATCCATGCATATCATGGGATGCTCTGGTAGATAGGGAACGAGTTGTTCCGCTAATGGGTATTCTGCCAAGAGAAACCACGTGTTATTTTATGCTGGCTAGATAATATCAAATTACTCACTAATTGTCAACTTCCAGAAAATACAATGCTCGCTAGAATAAATGCAGTACATTGCCATGAAGCAGATGGTCTCACTGATTTATATTCGAGACAAAAAGCTACTTGTCGTACAAAGCAAAAAGTACGAACCACTCACGCTGCCTGGTGGAAAAATTGAAAAGGATTCTTATGTGGACGCCCTCTATAGAGAGGTTATTGAGGAGCTGGGATCAGTAGTAGTCAATCCTAGATTATTCGGTTATTTTGATGGCGGATCTGCGGCTGATCCAAGTGAGATTATTACTGTAGCTGCCTACTTTGCTGATTTGCAAGGAGAGCCCGAAGTTCAAGAAGGCGAGTCTGTTATTGCGATTCATTGGGTCTCTCCACATGACACTGAAAAAGTTCTCAAGCTTTCCGATGTTTCAAGAAGGATTTTTGACGAACTGTTTAAGCAAGATTATCTCTAACCTGGTCTAGCCAGGTTTTATATTTTGTGGTATAGTATTGCCGAGTTCGTTGAAAATGGATGACAAGATGCATTTTGTAGTCGTTTGTGGATATGGTTGTCACCTTAATACACCTCTCCAGCATTACTTAGACCGTGTTGTTCAATTTACTTCTAATAAGCCGCGGCAAGTGATTTTCTGCGGCGGTGCCACCCAGAAGCTCTCTGCTCCGGGCGTTACAGAAGCTAATCTCATGTTAAATTACCTTTCCCAATACATCAGTAGTCATCGGATGCACAAACAAGTGTTCAATCTGATCCATAATAAGTTGGCGATTACTTATCCGGGTCTGGGGCTCTCGAAACGGGAACGCCGCAAGCGCATTGCCCGGTCACATCATATCTAATCATGCCTGAGCGAATTAAATTAGCTGCTATTCTCTGTAATGGCAAAATATATACAGGCAAAAGGCACAACTTGATAATCAGGGAAATAGTAGAGAAGACTCAAGCGCCTGCTAAAGGCGAACAAGGATTTGTAACTGAAGAAGATAGATTTGTAAGCAGGTCAGAAGCAGCGAAGATAGCATTTGCGGCCGGTCAAATCATAACCCCTAAAGATATTTTATATTCTGAAGATGTAATCGAACTATGAGGCCAAAAGGCCTCTTTTTTATTTACCGATGAGTATCTCCACCACGTCTCCTTCTTGGATAATGTAATCGCGGCCGACTGTGCGAAGGAGACCCTTGCCGCGAGCATTGGCAAGACTTCCACTGTCGAGGAGTTCTTTCCAGTTAATAACTTCGGCTCTAATAAATAGTCTTTCAAAATCTGTATGGATTGCACGGGAGGCTTTAGGTATAGGATCTCCCTCGTGAGCTGTCCAAGCCCGGGTCTCATCTTCTCCAGTCGTCAAAAATGTTACTAGCCCCAACATCTTGTAACTCTTCTGGATTAGCTGATCGAGTCCGCTTTCTTTTATTCCAAATGTATTTAAATATTCTTTTTTCTCGTCTGGTCCGGCTTCAGTTAATATTAATTCAAGAGGAGACGATAGAATTACATATTCTCGTCCGTTCATTGCTTGTAATAATTTTTCGTCAGGCTGCCAACCGGCGGCTAATTGGGCTTCAGAGCAATTTAAAACAAATATAACTTTTTTATCGGCTAAATATTCCAGAGCGGGTAAGTTTTTATCCGCTTTTTCTTTTGCCCGCTTTTCTTTGGTTTGAAGGTCGGCTAGTTCAAGTTCGGTCTGAATTATTTCAATGTCATCAGCTGGATCAATCTTGCTGTGTACATGAGTTATGTTTTTGTCATCAAAAACTCTGACCACATGAGCAATAGCATCTACTTCACGAATATTAGCTAAAAATTTATTGCCAAGTCCTTCGCCTTCAGAAGCGCCTTTTACAAGGCCAGCGATGTCGGTAAAATCTACGGTGGCATAGATCTTCTTTTTTGAACTCATGAGAGAGGCGAGTTTGTCTACTCGTTCATCGGGTACAGCAACAACACCAACATTGGGTTCGATGGTGGTAAATGGATAGTTCTGAATATCAACCTGTTTATTAGTCAGGGCTTTAAATAGGGTACTCTTGCCCACATTTGGCAGCCCGACGATTCCGATAGATAACATGGCATTATGTTACCAAAAAACCTCAAATTAAGCCAGATTGACTCTTGATTTTTTATGAATTCTATGCTATACTTATAGTATAAGGTTGAACTTGAACAATTACAGCTAATCGACAGCTTTGTGGGAGGGTTATATGTTCGCAGGATTGATCTTGGCCCTCGCGTGTGTGTTCATTGCTATCTACGGACTCTGCTACATTCTTGGAGGACCCGGCATAGCTAACGGCTTTGCTCGTGGAGCTGGCCACATTGCCCACGCTTGTCTTCACGAACTTGGCCGCGGGGCTGGTCGTGGTGCAACGCGATTTCCGGTCGTCGCCGGAATCATTCTGCTTATCGTCTTTTTGATGCTGATGGGCCGGTAAGTAACACGCGCAAGGCGGAGAGCTTCTCTCCGCCGCCGCTCCTAGGAGCGGTTTTTTGATTCCAATTTTCTTGTATAATTACTGTAATGATTATTGTTTCTCTGGATAATATTTCTAAAGATCGGGCGATTAAAATCGCCCGATCTTTAGAAGGAATGGTTTGGGGTTTTAAAATTAATGATCTCTTGCTGGAGCACGGTGCGGGGCTCGTCAGAGAGCTAAAAAAATTTGGCAAGGTGTTTTGCGACCCAAAGTTATTTGATATTCCCAACACGGTTTTAAATTCAGTAAAGATGTTGGATAAAGCCGGAGCAGATTTGATTACAGTTCATGTAAGTTCGCCAGATATTTTAAAAGCAGCGGTTTCTGCTTCAAAGAATATTGTAGGTGTGATCCATCTAACTTCGGAAGGGGCGATTGATAAGAAACTTTTTTTATCAAAAGCGTTATTAGCCAAGAGAGTTGGGATTAAACATCTAGTCTGTTCTGTTCAGGAGCTAGGTTATTTAAAAGGAGACGCAAGATTCAGGAACATAAAAATGATTGTGCCTGGCATCAGGCCAGAGTGGCATAAAAATAAGGATGACCAAAAGAGGGTGGGTACTCCAAAAAAAGCTTTAAGTTTAGGCGCAGACTTTTTGGTGATAGGCCGCCCAATCACTCAATCAAAAAACCCTCCCCAAGCATTGAGGAGGATTCTAGAAAACTAGTATTTGTTATAAGATCTATGCCAGCCACATTTCTTGCAAGTGGCGGACACTCTAACATTTGAGGAGGTGGCATGCGACACATTAGAAAATTCAGCGTAATGGTTTGTCTTATATATTACTTCTTCAAACTCCCAATCATGTTTACAAAAACAAGATCTGAAGTAACAAACTAGCCAGCGCATATTAAGAACCGACGAAATATTAACAAATTAAAGGCTTTAAATCAATAATTGATCTTCATGGCTGCCCTAACGAGACTCATTGTTTCTTCGGCTTTCTTGAGAGCCTTTTCGCGGCCCATTTCTAAAATTTCTTTAATGTAGTGTGGTTTTGATTCCAGTTCGTGGCGTTTATTACGAAGGGGAGTCAGGTGAGCATTTAAATCACTAGCTAGTCTGGATTTAAATGCGCTATAGGTAACTCCTTGCAGATCTTTTACAATGTCACCTGGCTTTTTATTGTGAATAAGACTGTAGATTAAAACAAGGTTTGAAATTCCAGGTCTGCGTTGAGGATCATATGAGATTGTTGTTTCGGAATCAGTGGTAGCGGTCTTAATTTTTTCTGCGGTTTCTTCAGGGCTGTCTTTTAGGTAAATTGCATTATTTAAACTCTTAGACATCTTGGCATTGCCATCTAATCCCATGATACGAGGACTGTCAGAAAGTTTTGCTTGAGGCAGAGGAAAAATACTGCAGTTATATATTCTATGAAACTTTTCGACTATTTCGCGAGTTTGTTCAATCATTGGCAGCTGGTCTTCGCCAACAGGAACAACCTCCGATCTTACAAAGGTAATATCTGCCGCTTGGCTGACTGGGTAGCCCAAGAATCCATAAGTCACACTTTCACCTTCCCGGCCAAAGAGTTCGCTTTTTTCGGCGATCTCAGCTTTAACGGTGGGGTTTCTTTTTAGAGTGTTTACCGTGACTAGGTTTGAATAAAAAACAGTAAGTTCAGCAATTTGAGGGATTTGGCTTTGAATAAACAGAGTTGCTTTTTTGGGATCTAAACCTGCAGCCATATTATCCATTGCTACTTCAATTACGTTTTCACGCACCTTTTCGGGATTATTAAAATTATCGGTCAGGGCCTGAACATCGGCAACCATATAGTATGAGTCGTAATCATCCTGCATTGCGACTCGATTTTGAACCGAACCAAAATAGTGGCCAATATGTAGCGGGCCGGTTGGTCTGTCCCCTGTTAGTAGTACCTTTTTACTCATGCTGTTAGGATACCCGAAATTCAAAAACCGCGCAACGCGCGGTTTTTGAATTAAACTTCGATGAGAACGGGCAGTACCATTGGACGTCGTTCTGTTTTTTGGAACAGGAACAAGCCAATTTGGTTTCGAATCTGATCTTTGAGATAAGTGGCATTAATATCTTTGCCTTCGGCAGTATTTGTCTCAATGATATAGCGAATCTTTTTACGGATCTGCATCAATAAGTCTTTGTGATCTTTCAAATACACGAATCCGCGAGAAATAATATCCGGGCTGGTTTTGACTTTGCCCGTCTTGCCATCAACAAGAGTCATAATTACGATGAATCCGTCTTCAGATAAGATCTGTCGGTCTCGTAACACAACATTGCCGATGTCTCCAATACCAATACCGTCAACAAAAACATAATCTGATGGGGCTTTGGCTTTATCAAGCCACCAAGTGTCTTTTTCCAAGTGTACGATTGAACCGTTGTCGGTAATGATAACGTTTTGTTCTGGGATTCCTTCTTCTTGAGCCATCAAACCATGGTTAACCATCATGGAGTACTGACCATGGATTGGCATCATAAATTTTGGCTTCACGAGCTGGATCATCTTGCGCAAATCTTCTTTGTTGCCGTGTCCTCCAGCGTGAATATCCATCATGCGGTAGTTGAATACTCGAGCGCCATTTCGCATCAACTGGTCCTTAAGGAACTGAACGCTTCGTTCGTTGCCAGGAATAACTGAAGACGAGAATACGATCGTATCATTTTTCTTGATATGAATGTGGCGATGCTCACCATTGGCAACACGCATCAAAACAGCATTGTCTTCGCCTTGAGCGCCAGTAACCACAGCAGTAATCTTTTCGCGTGGGTAATCGTCGATTTGATCCATTGAAATTTGAGTACCATCACGCATTTTTAAATATCCAAGTCTTTTGCAGACTTCAACATTTGTTTTCATTGAGTACCCGTCGAAAACAACTTTGCGGCCGTATTTTTCTGAGATGGTAATGATTTGCTGAACGCGATTAATCAGCGAAGCGAAGGTACCCATTATGAGCATGCCGGTGGCTTCGTTAATAATTTTGTCTAAGTTTTCAGTAATATCTTTTTCTGATAATGAATGGCCTTCGTTTTCAGCGCCAGTTGAGTCTGACTCAAGGAGCAAGACGCCTTCGTTAGCCAGTTCTTGCAATTTTTCAATATCAGCTGGTTTATCGTTGACCGGGGTTTCATCAAATTTAAAGTCTGAAGTGTGGATGATTGTTCCAACCGGGGTTTTAACAGCGATAAGCATGTCATCTGGAATCGAGTGGTTAATACGAAGCACCTGAACAGTTATCTTGTCGCTTACCTTAATTTCTTCGCCGGCTTCTACTTGAATAATCTCAAGCGGTTTTAAGTGCTTGAACTCATCCATACGTTTCATGATCAAAGCTTTTGTAAGAGGCGCGGCATAGACATCGGGATCGCCGATTTTATCGCGCACAAATGGCAGAGCGCCAATATGGTCTAAGTGGCCATGGGTAAAGAACATGGCTTTAATCATGTCTTTTTTGTCGACTAAATACTCCACGTTAGGAATAATAAAGTCGATACCTGGCATTTCATCCGATTCAGGGAATCGAACACCAGCATCAATCAATACGATTTCATCGTCGTATTGAATAGCTGACATATTGCGGCCGACTTCGCCTAATCCACCAAAGTGGATAATCTTAAGTCCGCCCACTTTTTGATCGTGGAGACTGTCGCCTTCGCGGCGAGCATTACTTAAAACTTTAACTCGTCGAACGACGGGTTTTAACCAGCGTCGTTTTTTCGGTTTTCGGGGTCCGGCTGCTGAGCGTTCATTGTTTGTGAACTCCTGTGCAGTTGCTTGAGCAATTGGTTGCTCGGGAACGTTATTCTGTTGTTCTGACATCTTTGAGTTTACTGTTTACCGTTTACAGTCTTGAGTTTTGAATCTAGAAACTGGAAACTAAAACTAGCAACTTCTTATAGATTAATACTGTGGGCGAGGGGAGATTTGAACTCCCACAGCCTTGCGGCCGTACGCACCTGAAGCGTATGTGTCTGCCAGTTCCACCACTCGCCCAGAGAGAGATATCACTAACCAAGAGAAACACTAACTTATGTATCTATTATACTCTGATTAGTCTTAAATTGCAATAGCCTAGTCACCCCATACTCGCTTGGTATCGATGTACCACTTTTCTATGTTAGAGAAACGGTCAGAGGGCATAGAAATTATTTTGGTACTAAAACCTTTGATGTCCTTAGATATGGGATACAAATACAGAGGATTATAGATGAATACTCCTGGCGCGTCTTCTATAACAATTTTTTGAAAGTCATCGTATTTCTTAGTACGTTCAAGAGGGTTTAGGGTTTGTCGAGCTTCTTCAAGAAGTCCGTCTGCGGTTTTGTTGTCGTATAGAGCTAGGTTAAGTCCTGGATCTCGCTTTTGAGAAGAATGCCAAAGGGCAATTGGATCGGGATCTAGGTTAAGAATTTCTCCAAACAACAAGGCCTCGTAACCTCGTTCTTTAATTACTTGTTGAAGCTGAGAAGCTGGGAGAGCTTCGATTGTTACATCTACACCAGCCTTAGCCCATTGAGCTTTAATCATATTTGCTACATTAACTAATTCAGGCCAGGTAGAGGTTGTAATGCGAACTGATAAGCGAGTATTCTTCTTTTTTAAGACACCTTTTTCGTCCGGCGAACCCCAGCCGTCTGCAGTAAGAATTTTATTTGCGTTATCAAGATCAAATTCGTATTTTTTAACATCTTTTTCCACGTCCAAGACATTTTCTATAAGAGGGGAATATACTGCGGTTCCTTTGTCAGCAAGAACATCGTGAATAATAGCTTGCTTGTCAGTGGCATGATTAAGAGCCAGTCGGACATTCTTATTAGCTAAGATTTGGTTTTGGCTTTGGTTGAAAAAAATTCCAAAGTATCGAGGAAGTTTTAGTTCTTGAATATTAAGTCTCTGTTTGAATTTAAGTTTCTTGAGATTTTCAGCTGATACAAAGGCGATGTCGCTTATTTGATTGCGATTGTAGGCGCTGATCATTTCGTCTTCGGAATCATAGAATTGTATCTCCACCGTATTAATATATGGCCGTCCGTCATAGTAATCTTTGTTTGCGCTTAATTCATAACTTTGAACTTTTCCTAATTCATCTTTTTCAAATTTATCGAAAATATATGGGCCAGATCCAATTGGCTTTAGGTTATAGTCTGACAGGGAAAAATTGATTGGCTGAACATCCTGCCAAATGTGCTTGGGCAAGATACCAATCGTCATGTTGTTTAAAAATTGGGCGTACTTATTTTTTAATTTAAAGATTACCGTAGTATCGTTTACTTTTTCGATTGTGACACCTTGCCAGTTAAATCTCTGCTGGCTGCCATAATCAGGATTTTGTGCAGCGGTAATAGTAAACACGATATCATCGGCAGTGACTGGCTTTTCGTCATGCCAGATAGAGTCGTCTTTTAAATATACTGTGTAATTTAGCCCATCGCTGGAAATCTCATACGACTTAGCAAGATCGGGCACAAGTTTTCCTTCTTCGTTATATTTCAATAGACCCGAATAAATAAGAGAAGTTAAATCTCTATCAGCATCGTTTGTCTGATCTAGCAGAGGATTAATATGGCGGGGTTGCCCGACTATTCCCTCGATGAGCCTGCCGCCATAAGCAGGAGCTGCTTTAGTAAAATGGTTAAGGGCGCTAAATGGGATAGTAACTATAGAGATGATAATTATTAAAGAGAATCCGAGAATTAAATATCGCTCGCGCACAGAAAGAACCCGGGGAAGCAGCCTCAGGCTGGACCCAAAACCAGACATTCGCTCGGCGAGGGATGTTTGTTTGGGCCGTTCTTTGAGTTCTGGTTTTAGGCCAAAAAAATCTTCTATAGGATGAGGATCCTTAAACATGTTAGAGA
>JAIFWG010000020.1 GCA_019662005.1 Candidatus Parcubacteria bacterium | reverse complement strand
GCCTGCTAGACGGCTCCCCGAAGCTTATCGCAGTCACGCCACGACCTTCATCGCCTTTTAGTGTCAAGGCATCCTCCGTACGCCCTTCTTTAATGAGTAACTTTGTTGAATGATTTCTTGTAAAACTAAATTTCTAATTATTTATTTATTTTTTGCCTCATACAAAATATAAATAAATTTACCCGCATCCATCAACCCTATGGTTGATAGAATGCTTATTTGTTGATATTCACTTTTCAAGATTCAATCGTTTTAGCTTCCCGCGAAGAGTTTCATTGAAACCTATCGCCGACAGCCAATTTTTTTAAAAAAATCACCGCTTTTAGCGGCTCCTTAAACTAGCATCAAAATGCCCAGGGTTTTAGCCGCGTTTTTGCTTAAGTTTTAGAGAGGTATTCATACGTATTTTCGTGCTCTTATTATAGCAAAATCGGCATTCGTTTGTCAAATGCCGATTTTTGTCTACTGTGGATTATATAAATGTTGAGCGATTATCATTCGCAGAGTTGACCTGAAGGGCAAGGAGAAACCATTAATTTATCTAGTTCAAATGCTTTAAGCTTGTGAACCAACTGATCAACTTCTTCCCAGCCAGCTTTAAAATCGTAATTATAACGAGCAGGTAAAGCTAAAATATATTTTGAATTTTGGCCCAGGATCGTTGGAGCAATGGGTGCTGCACCTAGGGAGATTTTTTGAGTCTTAACAAGATTCCATTGTGCGGGAGTAAAGATCATCACGGGCATATCTTCGCGAGGAGCAGCTGTAGTCCACTTTGGATGTCGCAAAGTAATAATAGGTCCGCGTTCAATAACTCTCCCGGTAGCTATGTTGGTTCCCTGCCACTGAGTCTTCATAGCTAAATATCCCTCCCACTCATTGGTTAACGGTATAGTAAAACCGTATTCATTATTCTTATACGTAAGTTCTTCTATTATACGAGGGGTGAGTGCCGGCACCGGTTCATCCATCAACTGCATATTCTGCCAATACCAAAAACTTCCATAGGCGGCTCCGCCAAGGAGAATTACCAAAGAGACAATGCTGACGAACGGACTAAGATGTTTTTTGGTTGGTTCACCAGCATACATCTTATCGTGCATTTCCGGAGAGGGAATTTGCTTTTGAGGTGTAATCATTTAACTATTATACAACTAACGCAGGGGTGTGCCAAGTTTAAATTCGTTGAGTTCAGTTTTGTTTACAGGCGCAATTTGATTCCAATTAAGACCCAGGCGAGTAAACACGGCCGAGGTGGTAATCCAACGACGGGTCTTGCCTTCAATTTTATAAACCTTAGGATCGCCCGGAACTCGAATAAGAATGTTGTCCGGATACTTTGCGACTTCAGACGGATCAACAACCACGACATCAGTCCATTTATTTCCGTAAGACAGAAATACTTTTTGATTGAGCATCGCCCGTTTTAGTCCCCCTTGAGTTACATAATAAATAGTTGGCGAACCAGCCGCTCGGATAAGAGAGATGCGCGAAAGCGATGTAACTGGCGTAACCGGAGTACCCACCTTAACTACAGGAACTACGCTGTGTTCATTTGCTGATGCTCCTCCCGCAGATGGATTGTTTGATACTGGAGATGCGTTTATGGATCCTACCGAGAAACTTATAAATCCTGGGTCCGAGTAAACTCTCTGGTCATCATATGCGAATAAAGAATAATAATAAATGTTGCCAGGAGCCACATTGGCATCCTCGTAAGAATTGGCATCAGAGATATCGGCAATCTTATATGCCATATCTGGAGTATTGCTAAAATTATCAGTTCTTCGAATTATAAGAGTGCCTGCAGTAAATTCTAATGGAGTATCCCATTCAAGAATAATCGAACCTGACCTGGCCTTAATATTAGTAAGCCTTGGCGGTTTAGGCAGTTTTAAATTTGTATTGAAAGTTGAATCAGAAGAAATGGCAATGTTTCCAGCAGCATCTCTCGATTTAACCCTAAAGTGATAAGTCGTCCCATAGACAAGCTTTCTTAACTCTTGAGAATGAGTAGTCGCACGATCTTGATTTAGCGGAGTCGTATATCCATAAGCAGTTGTTGGCCCGTAGTCCACTTGGGTATCAGAAGGCTCATCAGTATTCCAAATAATAGTTGCGGCACCTGAAGTTATAGAAGCAACAGATATTCCTGATATAACCGGAGGTGTTGAATCTCCTGTCATAGGACTATTTACGGTTATTGTTACTGATCGAGTAACTGTACCGGCGGAATTAGCGGCTGTGAGCGTGTAAGTCGTGGTCTGGGTCGGTGACACAAGCTTTGTACTATTGGCTGAAACAGCACCAATGCTCTGATCAATAGTGATATTTGTTGCATTAGAGACATTCCAGGAAAGAGTTGTGGCACCTCCCGAAGTGATCGTTGTGGAACTGGCAGAAAATGTAGCAGTTGGTAAAGAGATGGCGCTAATCACTTTTATTAAAGCGGGTTCGTAACCAATATTTCCAGCATTATCGAGAACGTGAATACCATACCAATACGTGCCCGTAGACAAAGTATCGCTGAATTGAGATGACCAGCTATTCAATGAGGCAGGAGCAATAGTGGCTGTGATTTGAGTCCATGAACAAGCAGACTTATCTGAATCTGAACATCCAGATGAATTGTAAGCAGCTCTCCATAATTCCACCTGATGAACAAATGATCCTCCAGAATCAGTAACTGAAAAAGTAGATGTTACGTTGTTGTTAGTGGTGGTTCTGGGCTGAACGTCAAACGCCGTTACAACGGGAATTGTTAAGTCCGGAATGGGAGTAGGTGCTGGTGTAGGAGTTAAGCTCGGTGTTGGAGTTGGAGTTGGTGTGGGTATTGGTGTGGGTGTGGGAGTGGGTACTGGAGTTGGAGTAGGTGTAACCGCGGGTGCGCCGTATAAGCCCTGAACCTCTGAAGAAGTGAGGCCACGATTGTATATTCTAAAATCATCAACAGAACCCTTGTATCTTCTATTAAAATTATCGGAAGCAATTTCTGCCACATCAGTATCAACTGAACCGCTTAAAGAGAAAGCGGAACCCTGAAGCACTCCATCGATATACAAATATAAGTCCGTGTTATTTTTAACTCCCACAAGATGGTGCCAATTACCATCATTGATCACTTTGGTTCCTGTAACTGTGTAGATATTAGTTGCACTCCTCCAAACAAGTTTGGCATTATTGGAACTCTCATTAATATTTAAGTCAATATTTGCACTACTAGCCAAATCGTCTTCGACATATATATCAGAAGCTGTCGTTTGGGTGGTCTTGATCCAAGTAGAAATTGTAAATGATTGGGAATTATTTATAGGAACAGAAGCCAATCCCATAACATCATCAATGCCATCAAAGTCCAAGGCTGTATTGAATCTGCCCATTACCCAAGCTGGGCCGTTCGATAAAGTTCCTAAATTATTATTTCCTGAAGAATCATAGGCTGAAGTGCCAGAAGATTCATCAAATTGCCAATAGCCGATCAGCCCCGGAAGACTAACCGGAGTAGGAGTAGGTATTGGTGTCGGCATCGGAGCTGGTGTAGGCGTTGGAGTCGGAGAAGAAGTGGTAAGAGTTATAAAAGTATTATTATTACTAACTGCAAGATTGCCTGCTCCATCGCGAGAACGAACTCTGAAAGTATAAGTTGTGCCAGGATTTAAACCAGAAACATTAATTATATGAGAAGTGCTCAAAGAGCTAACTACAGGAGTTGTACAGTTAGTAACTCCTGGACAAGGGCCAATTGGAAACTCTACCTGACCATCTGCAGGCTCATTAGTGTTCCAGTTTAATGTAGCCGCAAATTGAGTAATATTATTGGCCGCAATTGCTGAAATAACTGGAGGAGTAGTATCAGAAGTTGGAGAAGGGGTAGACCCAACCTTGCTAAAGGTCATGCTGTTCATATCTGCTGTAGCGGTTACGCCAGATCCAGTAAGTGTAAGGATGCTTCCATTCCTGGATGGGGTCATGTTGTCTGGCAAAGTTGCCATAAATTCATCCAAAGCTGATGGGGCCCCTGTACCTGCGCCGATAGCTCCAGCAAAAGCAGCCGCAAGACCTTTTTGAGCGCCGATTGAAGGACTATTGAGCTCGTATTCGGTAGCCATGACCGGCTTAGTGCCTAAAATAGATTTTTTACTTAAAGTGGTATCGTAAATAAAAGTCCAGTCTCCAGAAAAACCATATTGATAAGCAGCAAAGTCAACCCACGAGGAGGTCATATAATCTGTCCTGTTCTGAGATTGGTGGAGCCCTACTGGATTTTGAGTTATGGATTTTAAGTAAGCGCCCAGATCATCCGTTTGAGCCTTAGTCCAGTATTCATCTACTTCCAAACCCAAGACCCACATTATTGGAAGATCATCAAAAGATGCAACCATCTTTTGAATGTATCGCTTTAATTCTGTGCTTGAAGTATTTGCAATAGTTGAAGAATCATCTGGGAATAACCAGATAATAGGTCTAAGGCCATTAGAGATCATCGTGTTTAACTCTGTTCTCCAAGAACTTATCTTTGTATCATCAAAAGTTCCGCCAATGATTCCAGAAGTGTATGGGGTAAGACTATTTGCTCCTCCACCGTAGTCTCCTTGGTTAATTGTATAAATATAAAGAGCATTATTCCCATCTGCCTTGGCAGCATTAATCATACTCTGACGAGTGCCCTGATCTTTGGCAAAATAGGTATGAGTAAAACCTCCAGCTGAAGTTAAAAAATTAGCAGTAGGGAAATAAGGCTGGCCATTAGAATAGAAACGGTTGTTTTGGACAATAACAGGAAACACTGATCCGCTCCCTGGCACAGGCGTTGGGGTGGGCGTGGGTACGGGATTTGGCGTTGGGGTTGGAACAGGTGTCGGAGTTGGAGTCGGGATAGCTACCGAGCTAGTAAATGCATCTATTCCCCACTGAGATCTCTTTCCTAATTCCCAACCCATCGTTAACGTGGTTCCGCCACTTACTTCTGTGTATCCTAACAGTGTATTCAAGGCTGCCTGGGCATTAGTCACGCCATAATTTTTTGCTCCAATTAAACCCGGATAGATTTCAGCTCCATGCCAGCCAAACCAAGGATCCATTCCGTACACAGCATGGCCATCTGTGGGATCTGTACAAAAAGATTCTCCTTCATTTGGATTAGGAGGAGTGCATCCGCCATAGTTATATGTCCAAAGCGCCGCATAGTCAGGAGTGCCATCGGCCTTCTTTATGGCAGTACTATTGGCTCGGAGAACCCACTTATGCCAAGAGGGTATATATCTGATTGGAAATTCTTGGGCTTGAGAATGTAGGAGTAAGTTTATTATTGGCCGCGTTAGTCGATCTAAAGCATTGCCGGTTGCATTAGCAATTCCTTGATCTGCGGCATGACTTAGAACCCACGCCAAAAACATCTGCGTGGTCGTGTTTATATTTTGAGCATTTGTAACGCTTCGCCCAAGCATCATTGCTCCAAGACCAGTTACATCAGGGACTTGAGCCTCAGCCTGAATATCTGCCAATGTTGCATCTACAACTTTTTTAAAATAAGACCTATCTGGATCTCCGTCGGGCAAATAAGTAGTAGTATCGACAAGATCTCGAAGCCCCCAAGCCGTACCACGAAGTTCATCATCATTTATTGATAATGGTTTGCCATCTAGGGTTGGATTCCAGGTAATTATCGCGTCATTGGCCCAAAAACGCATTTCATCTGCATAGTAATGATCGCCTGTTATAAGATAAGGCAAATAGGCAAGAGATGGTTGATGCGCATTTCCAAGTTCGGGCCTCCAAGCTCCGTCTAAATAGTTATCGTCGTATTCAGGTCGAATTCCCCTTTTGTCATTAGCGGGTCCATTGGTTCCGTTTGTTGCTCCGTTATGTCGAAGCAACCAAAAGTCTGGCTTTTGTTCAACGCTTGGCACCCGATCGTCTACTTCGGTTATGTGATTTGCCCAAGAACCAGCCAGGTCTGCTATTTTTAATAAATAAGCCCTCTCTCCGGTGCCATGGAAAGCCAAAAACTGTGCTACCCATTCCGGATATGGACCAATGTCTTCTCGTCCGCCATAATCCCACATCGGATAATGCATATCTCCAATATTAAGAATGTCCCAGGATACTAATTTTTTACCAGTTACAGGATCATAACCAGTTGGCGGGGTCTCCCAAGCGCTTCCAGAGGGTTTTGCTGCAGGCACATTTAAATTATCTCTATCGAGACTAACATATGGAGGAATGGCTCTGGCTTGCACGAATGCCGCAAAATCTGGAGTTGCATTAGCGTCCTGGCTACCGGACCAATATACATATCTCCAGCGGGCAAATGATCCATGGGTAACTCCTTGTCGCGAATAAATTGTCTGGCCATTCATTTTCAACGACACATTATATGTTTCTAAGTTAGTGGCAGAAACATTTAAGGCATTCTCAATTGAAAAGTCGCATTTAATTGCGCCGTCAGAATATACTCTTTGGTCTAATCTTAATTTGCGTGAAGGATGATTACCAAAAGAAACTAACCAGCGGCCTTCAGTTACCACAGAACCATAAAGCCATGTGGATTGAGGAGGGCCGCTAGGACTGGCTACATAGGTTGCGCCTCCGATAGTGATTTCCGCACTGCAGTTAGGCGTAATAGCTAATGGATTTCCAGAATTTGAACTTGTCTGAACAGAATATGTCCCACCAGAAGGAACTTTTGCTGTTACCAAGGCGTGCCTTATAGACCCATCGCCCCATCTAACTTTTATATCCGTTTGGGTTGGTAGGTTGCCAATTTGAAGAGCGCTTGAGGTTACGCCTGGCGGTAAAACAATTCCTACAGTTGCCCAACCCGCGCGCTCCGTTGTAATAGAGGTAACAGAAGCTGCATGGGTTATTGAAATGGGATTAAATAAACCAAAAGAAAACAGAGAGAGAAATAAAAGTGTTGAGGATACAAATCTAGATAGCTTTGATCGAATCATGTGATTTTAGTATACCTCAAAGAACATTGGTGCCAAGTTGATATTACTCAATATTTGGTCCTATAGAGTAAAAATTTAACTCTGTCTGATTAACCGGAGCAATCTCATTCCATTTAAAGCCATTCCTGTTAAATGATTCTGCTGTAGAAATCCATCTTTTTGTATTGCCTTCTATTTTATAGACCTTCTCATCCCCAGGCATTCTAATAAGATTATTTTCTGAAATAGCATTTAGCTCAAAATCTTGAACCGTAACGATGTCTTCCCATTTATCTTTATATGAATTAAATATCTCCGGAGAAGGTATCCAGCGCTTGAATCCGCTTTGTGTTATGTAGTAGACCTTTGGATTAGTATCAGACTTTAATAGACTTGCCCGGTTGAATTGAGAGGCTGTTTGAGGTGATTTTACTTCTACGTTTTTAAAATCCAAACCAAGACTATTGAAAACCTCAACACTTGGAATCCATTTAATTTTATCCTCTATCATCTGGTAAACTTTAGAATCCCCTTCAAATCTTATTAACTTACCGGAAGGTTTTGCTCCTAATTGGCTAGGACTTGTAGGAACAACTGAAGGCGTGGATATGGGAGCATTTCTCGAAGAAGGGGGCTGTGGAACAGGGGTAATGGGCGCACCTACCACTGGATCACTGGAAGTTGGCATGAAACTAATAGAAACTGGATCAGAATAATTACCTGCATCGTCATAAGAGAAGAGGGAGTAGTAATAAGTAGTACCCGAGGCAACATTTTTATCGGTAAAAGAGTTATCGCTTACGTCTCCAATCTTATAAGAAGGTTCTGGACTATCTAAAAATGCATTAGTACGACGGAAAATTGCTGTCCCGACAGTAAATTCAGAAGGAAGATCCCATTCTAAAATGACTGAACCTGAGCGAGCGGTCAAATTATTAATTCGAGAAGGTTTTGATAATTTTTGAGCTGTAGTAAATGTGGAGTCTCCTGATACAGCAAGATTCCCAGCCGCGTCTCTAGATTTTACTCGATAGTGATACACGGTATTATATCTAAGCTTTTTTAATCCTTGAGAATGGGTGGTAGTCAAAGTCTGTAATAGTGAAGTATTATTTCCATATGTAGTAGAGACTCCATATTCTATTTGAGTATCAGCGGGTTCATTTGTAGACCACAGTATGAGACTAGACCCGGAAGTAATCGATGATGTAGTAACGCCAGAAATAACTGGAGCAGTTGTGTCTCCAACACTATTTACAGCTATGGACACGCTTTTACTAACCGAACCAGCTGAATTAGTTGCGGTTAAGGTGTAAGTGGTTGCTTGTGTTGGCGAGACCAACTTACTATCAACAGGAATAACTGATCCGATACCTTGGTCTATATTAATGCTTGTTGCATTGGTAACTGACCAAGAAAGTGTTGTAGCGCCTCCAAGCGTAATTACTGTGGAACTAGCAGAAAATGTAACGCTCGGTGTTGGTGTTGGGGTAGGTATTGGAGTGGGAGTTGGTGTGGGAGTCGGTGTAGGCGTAGGGGAGAGAGATGGAGTTGGTGTTGGATTGAGGCTATTAATTGTAACTTTCACGACAGATGGTTCATAAGCAATATTGCCAGCGTTGTCCAAAACGTGAATTCCATACCAATAAGCACCAATAGACAAGCTATCGTTTATAGTAGCAGACCAATTATTGGTCGCAGGAGAAGCTTGAATAGTTTGGATCTGGGTCCAGTTGCAGCCAGAACCATTTGTATCCGAACAATTTGTTGAATTAAATGTAGATCTCCACAACTCAGCCTGTTTCAAGTAGGATCCCCCGTTATCCACAGTTGAGAAAGATGCTGTAACACTGCTAGCTGTTGTGGATCTGGGCTGAACATCAAAAATATTAACCACTGGAGCAGCTGTGTCGGGAACATTGGTAGGCGTAGGTGTTGGGACGGGGGTCGGGGTTGGTACAGGGGTTGGTGTAGGAACCGGCGTAGGAGTAGGTACAGGCGTCGGCGTTGGAACTGGTGTAGGCGTTGGTGTAGAAATAGGATTTCCGGATAAGTTGCCTGTCAAAACTCCTGATGTTGCTATTGCGATTACATCCGCATCAGCCCCAATGTCTTTGCCGTCGGTACCAGAATTTTTATAAGGAGTGCCATTAACTATGTGATAGTCTTTAGCAGATTGGTTTACAAAAACCTCGCTCCAGTTCGTAGGAAAAAAGTTTCCTGGGTGTGCTGTGTATCTTGATGATGATCCATTCAAAAAGACATTTTTAGTAGCCACCGAACCTGGCGCGTATTTATTAAGCGCATCGTCTCCAGAACCCACATTGTCTCCCCAAATACCCAAGTCATTATGCGCTAAGATATTGTCAGTAAATACAAAATTTCTCC
>JAIFWG010000019.1 GCA_019662005.1 Candidatus Parcubacteria bacterium | reverse complement strand
GGGAAGGGAGCATCGATACCGTAAACACTGCCATTACCGGCATCGGTACTAGCTTAATCAATGCCGCCTATGCTGGCACCACTCAAATGAACGTGGATGTTAATGGCAACCTTGGCTTAACTGCAGGCGCCAAGATCTATCCTCTCGTCGGTGACAGCACTGCTGCTATCAAATTCGCCAGAGCCGGACCAGGCAACAACGTTGTTGTCATTGATACTACCAACAGCTTTGTTGGTATTGGTATTAACCCATCTCCAAACACAGCCTTAGATGTTATGGGCAACATCGCTGCTTCTACTTCCGGCAATGTTGATTTTATCTTGCATTCTTCGACGACGACGGGTGGCACAAACTCTGATGCTCGTTTTATATTACGAACTGGTTCCACTTCCGAACGCTTTGATGTTATTAATGGTGCGGGGACTAAATTACTGACGATTGCATCGGCTGGGAATATTGGAGTGGGGACAATAAGCCCTGATGGATTACAAGTAAATGCAGGTGTCACAGAAACAGCAGATGGCACAGACAATGTTCGTTTTGGAGTTTTGGGTGGAACCCCTCGTGTTGTTCTTGAAGATAGCGGACAAACTCAATGGGAAATTGACAATGGAGCCGGCAAACTTCGCTTCTTTAATCCTGGGGTAGTAAGAATGACAATTCAAAGCACTGACGGCTATGTTGGTATTGGTACTTCAGGTCCTACTGCTCAACTCCATGTTGTTGGAGCCAACGGAACAGGTGGCGTTACTGGAACAGTCGGTGCTGATGGGCTAACAGTAACTGGTGGAACTGGAGGCAGCTCTTCAACAGGTAATGGTGTACAAGGAGGTCTTGTTACTCTAACCGGAGGGACCGGCGGATCTGCTTCTACTGGAGGCAGTGTCGGCGGAGCGGGCGGTGATATATTCTTTAATGGTGGAACTGCTGGTTCTGGAGCTGGGTCTGACGGAAGAGTTGGGTATGTAGTCTTGCAGGGTACAAATTCTGGAAGAGTGGGTATAGGAGATACAACTCCAGATTTTGGCCTGGATGTTGTGTCAGATATAAATAGCGATGATTGTTTTAGAGAGGCGGGCGTCCAAGTTGCTGGAACATGTGCATCAGACTCACGATTAAAAAAGAACATTCAAACCTTAGGAGGTTCTCTTGATAAGGTCCTTCGATTGAGACCAGTAACTTTTGAGTGGAAAGAAAATAATCCAGAAGAGATCAGATATGTCCCTGGCCGACAGGTTGGATTAATTGCTCAAGAAGTGGAGCAGGTTATGCCCCACCTTGTTAAAGAGAAGAATGGTTTCTTGGCCGTGGAATATAATTTAGAGTTACAGATGATGTTGATCGAATCTATCCAGGAATTAAATAATAAAATTGCTTCACTTTCAGTTACTGTTGATCAACTAGCAAGCAGATCACAAAGCGTGCAGGTTAGCGTTTCAGGAACTGGCGTGGGTCAGATTGCCAGCAATGGAGTAGATGTTTTGCAAACTCTTGCGAGCGCAACGCTCGCAAGAGTTCAGTCGCTTTGGGCATCCGGCGATATGATCTCTGAAGGTATAAAGAAAACCTACTATGCTGTGGCTAGCTTGTCTTTCCCAGACTTGAGTGTTTGGGGAAGTCGAGAAATTTCTGTTGCCGCAGATGCTAGCGACGAAGTTAAGTCTTTATTTAACGGCCCAAGCGCACAAGCCGCCGATCAATCAAAAGTGGATCTTCAAGAAAATGGAAATTACTTAGCTACTTACGGAGTTGATTCCACTCGAGGAGAAATTCAGCTTTCTGGAACTAGCCAGATAATAAACGGAGAAGCCCGAGTGTTCTTTGACTATTCATTTAGCTCTATTATTTCTGCCAACACTCCGATTAAAGTTATAATCACCCCAACTTCTACCATGTCTGGTCAATTGTATGTTGATTCAAAAAACCAATACGGGTTTATTACAGAAGAACTTAATGGAACTGATACCGGAAGCTTTGATTGGCTAGTCATCGCTCGCCGCAAAGGTTTTGATTCAATTATCACTCCTACAATTTCTCCCATTCCTGTTCCAGTTGTAAGTATCGAGCCAACTCCTGAACCTTCAATAAGCCCAATTGCAGAAACTCCAGAACTATCCCCGGAAACCACTCCAACACCTGAAGTTCCAGCGCCAGTTCAAGATGAACCTGCCAATTAAAATGTGCATAAATTCAATGGAAAAATTATGTCAGTAGATTACACTAAAACAATAATCATATTTCAAACGCCGCCTATCCGGATTGAATGCACGGATAGGCGACTGTTGAAGTATTTGTGGTAATGAATATAAACCTCCTAGTCGGGGAGTCAGGGGCTCGCTCTGATAACCAAATCTATACTACCGTGGCGCGGTGGGCATTAACTATTGGCGTATTTTTATTGCCATTGTTCTTTTTGCCTCAAACAACTAGTCCTTTAGAGTTCAATAAACAAATGTTGCTTTTGGTAGTTGCAAGCGTGGGCTTAATTGCCTGGCTTTTGGGCGTTGTTTCTTCGGGGCGTTTGTCTTGGCGTTCTACGCTTTTAGATAAAGGGGTACTTGCAGTGCTGGTTGCAACAATTGTGACAGCTGTGCTTTCTCAAGGGCGATTCCAAAGCATTTTTGGAATCAACGCAAGCGTGTCTGGTTCTCTGGTTAGTATTGCGTCCCTAACAATTTTATTCTTTTTAATGACTAATCTCTGGCATGATCGGGGAGTTCGCCTGAGAAGTATTTTAATCCTCTCAATCATGGTGGGACTTTGGTATGGGCTCCTTCAGTTGTTAGGAGTGTTTGGATTACCTATTTCTATTACCGCAAGCCGCGCATTCAATTCAGTTGGTTCGCCAAACGGATTAGGGATTCTTGCAGCAGTTTCTTTACCATTATTCTTAAACACAATTGGCTGGAAGCGATATATAAGCATTTTAGGAATAATTCCAGCGTTAGCTATCTTGGTTATTCTGAATTGGTGGGTAATATGGGTCGTTGTGGTGGCGGGTATGGTTGGCTATATAGTAGTATCGGCCCTGCTGGAATCTTTTAAAATATCTCGCTTTATACTTCCAATGACAGTAGTAGTGCTTGGAGTATTCTTGCTGCTTATTAAGCCTAATTTACCCTTTAAATCCAAGTTACCTGTTGAAGTTGCTCCTTCTTATTCTCTTTCATTCAAAATTGCACAATCTGTTCTCCACGAGGAATTCTTTACTGGATACGGTCCAGAAAACTTTTCGATGGCGTTTGATAAGTATGGTGCCAAAAAATTAGCCAACACCACATTCTCTTCCGCCCAGTTTTTCGATAGTGCTTCAGAATTATTCAACCAGATTATTCAGGGAGGAATTGTAATGGGCGTCGCGTGGGTATTGGTTCTCTGGTCGCTTATTCAATTATTCGTCTATGTTGTTCGCCATCGTTCCCAAGTTGATCGAAATGCAGCCGCTGTGTGGGCCAGTCTTATTGCTCTTGGAGTAGCATTTTGTTTGTATCCGTTTAACCTCACACTCATCTTCGTGTTTTATGCAGTAGCTGCCTTGAGCATGTTAGTTGAATGGGGGAGCGATCACAAAGAATTGCACGTTGAAGAGCATATTGCTCTGTCGTTGATATCCTCTCTCGGCTTTATTGCAGGATTAATATTGGTCTTAGTTGGTATCTACTTTGGAGCTTCTCGATATATTGCAGATATTCATTACAGAAATGCTTTGGGAGCAAAAGATATTCATTTAGCGGCGGGGGAAATTGATAAAGCTACTGAATGGAATAATCAGGATGATCGTTATTATCGAGCTGCTGCCCAAGTCTCTCTTGGACTATTGAGCCAAGAGCTTGCTAAGAAGGCTGACCCACAAGATACCCAACGAAATACTCGCATTCAAAACTATCTTGCAGCTGCAATTAATTTTTCAAAGCAAGCAACTCAACTAAACAAAAAAGAAGCCGCTAATTGGGATAATCTAGGCACGATCTATCAAAATCTTATGGGATTTGTTGAAGGAGTAGATAAATTAGCAGAGACCGCATATGGCGCAGCTTCTCAGTTGCGGCCTGGAGATGCTTCCTACTCCAATAAAATTGGTTTACTTAATATTACAAAGGCGGATCTCATCCGTCAGTTAGCAAAAAACAACCCTTCAGTTGCCCAATCATATGGTACTGTGGAGAGCGCGTTAAGTGCTGCCGAAGCCAGTTTTAAAAGAGCTATCGATATGTCTAATACATTTGGTTTAGCGATTTATAACCTTGGTACAGTATACGAACGACAAGGTAAATTGGGAGAAGCTATTCGTGAATTAGAAAAGATTGCCCCCTTCAATAATGACGCTCCAGATTTGTTATTTGAGCTGGGATTACTATATTATCGGGCAGGTAATAAAAATAAAGCATTTGAGACTCTTCAGCGCGTATTGGTGCTTTCTCCTGATTTTGCAAATGCCCATTGGTACCTAGCTCTCATCTACGAAGAACGAAAAGATACCGCCGCTGCAATTAGTGAACTAGAAAAAATACTAAGCGTTGAAAGTAATAAAAATAATCAAACTGTGCTGCAGAAACTTGAACAAATCAGAAGCGGAAAAGTTTCTGGAGACAAAGCCATTGATCAAAAGCCTCTGTAAACTATGAATGAATTTGTTACTAAGCATCGCACCATCATACTAAGCGCCGCCATCGCGGCGCTTAGTATGATGGTCTTCTTTTTAACAGCTATCACTACGCCCACCAAAAATGCTCTCCAGGAAAGGGAGATTACTGTAGATAATGGCCAAGGCGCTTATTCAATTGCCGATGAACTAAAAGAGCAGGGCCTCATTCGCAGTTCCAATTTGTTTGTTCTTTATGTGCATCTGCGTGGCTGGGACTCTCAACTCCAAGCGGGAGACTACTCATTCCCTGCTGGTTCAGCTCTTGCTACTATTGCTTCAATGATCGCTCACGGAGAAGCCGTGTCTGATGATATAAAAGTAATTATTAAAGAGGGTTTTAATATTTGGGAAGTTGATCAAGCTCTTGCCGATGTCGGACTTATTCAAGCCGGTACTTTTGCCCGTACTTATCATTCTCAAGATGGTTATTTATTTCCAGATACCTATCGTTTTAGGCTGGGAAGCACTCTCGCAGAGATTGCTCAGAAAATGCAGACCAACTTTAAATCAAAAACCAAAAATGTTCTCGGTCACCTAACACCGGCTGAGCAAAAGCGTATTATTATCGTTGCCGCTATTTTGGAAAAAGAGGCTAAAAAAGAAAGCGATATGCGTCTTGTGTCTGGAGTTATTAAAAATCGTATGGATCGAAAGATGCCGCTTGAGATTGATGCCACTGTAACTTATGGGACTTGTCTGCGAATTTCTCTGGCTCGAAACTTTAGCAGAAATTGCGATGTGACTCAGATTGGAGTTGCAAACGAATTAAAAATTGATTCTGCCTACAATACTTATGCTCGTCAGGGATTACCTGTGGGTCCTATTTCAAATCCTGGCTTAGTTGCAATAAACGCGGTTACGCACCCAACCGGAGACTATATATACTATCTTTCAACTCGTGATGGGAGTCAGATAATCTTCTCCAGAACGTCCGCTGAACATTCAGCCAACAGAAAGAAGTATCTAGGCCTCTAAATGGCATATAATTATAGCACTTGACAGGATATATCCATATGCTATAATGGTAGTATCAAGACCGGGTATCAATGGAGACGGGCCCGGCTGGTAGGAACTGCATATGGCGTGGCTAACCCGCACCATACCTGCCAAAATAGCTCCCCCCGGTTGCAGCCGGGGTCTTTCTTTTATTGACACGAAAGGCCTCCTTTGCTATTATATTGCCAGACATCGTAGACAGGGCATTAATTGCCCCGAGATGAAGCACTCAAGCCAATAGGCTGGTCGAAGCTTTATTTCTGCGGTGAAAACGCAGTTTTTGTTTTATGAAATCAAAAGCACAAAAAAAGTCAGAGTTAAAATCACTGACCGAAAAATTACCAAAGTCACAGCTTACTGTGATTACTTCTTTTGCCCGAGAAGGCGAAAAAGGGTTATCAGTATCTCAAATGGCCCAATTGAAACGGTTATTGCGAGAATTACATTCTGAATATGTGGTAACCAAAAAAACACTTATGGATCGAGCTCTTTCAGATTCAGGTGTTAAGATATTCGAAATGCAGGGTTCGTTGGGATTAGTTTTGGGAAATGAAGATCCATATGCAGTCGCAAAAAGGATCTACGAATATTCCAGGAAAAATCAGGCTTTGCAGTTTTTCGGCGCATTGTTTGAGGGTAATTTCATCTCAAAAGAACAATTCCTAGAAATGGCAAAGATGCCATCGAAAGAAGTTCTTATTGGTCGTTTATTTGGCATGATGAAATATCCTATTACTAGTTTCTACATAGTAATGAATGAAATAGCCAAGAAAAAACAAACTAACTAAATAACATGGCAATAAACAAAGATAATTTTATATCGGACTTGGAATCAATGTCCGTTACCGAATTAAATGATTTGGTAAAAGCATTAGAAGAGAAGTTTGGAGTATCAGCTTCGTCCTTTGCAGCATCAGCTGGCCCAGCTTCCGGAGCAGGCGCAGAAGCCGCTGAAGAGAAGGATAGCTTTACACTAGTTTTGAAGGACGCTGGTTCTGCAAAGATCCAGGTCATCAAAGTCTTGCGTGAACTCACTGGTCTTGGCCTCAAAGAAGCCAAAGACATGACAGACAAGGCTCCTGTGAATGTAAAAGAAGGAGTTAAGAAAGCCGATGCTGAAGAGATGAAAAAGAAACTTGAAGAAGCCGGCGCCGTAGTCGAACTCAAATAATAGTTCAAATAAAAAACCGCCCACAGAGATTCTTAGAGCGGCTAAAGCAAGCTCAAGAAACTTTTCCGAGAGGGCGGTTTTTTATTTATTGAATCTTCCAGACTTTGTTGTTGGAGATGATGTAGATAGTACCATCAGCCATAAGACCTGCGCTGGTGATTCCGGTCGCACCAGTCTTGAGAGTTTTAACCAAGGAACCAGTTTCTTTTTTGATGACATAGATACGGCCTAAGGATTTATTTACTATATATAAGTTAGGGGAATCTGTGGTAGTGAGCATTAAGCTCGAAGCATTTACTGAAACAGAAGTACTGGTTTCGCTTGTCTTTGCGCCTTTAAAATAAGTGGTCAAAGTGCCATTAGAAGAGAGTACATAGACTTTGCCATCAACTGTGATTAATTGAGCGCCAGATGGCACTGTGCCGCTCTTGAGCCATGCCACAGAGTCAGTGTGACCCGCTGCGGCATCTGTAACTTTGGTAATAGTATCTCCGACTAATGCATAAAGGTTGTCTTGGTATATATCAGATCCGACTAAAGAGGTAAGACCTAGCGAAGTGGTTGAGAATGTGGATTTCTTTACTGAAAATGAGGCAATCTTTTTTGCCGTGCTGTCTAAAAGAGCAATATAGTTTTCGCTTCCAAAAATAGATTCAGGCTTTACTGCACTTGGGACTTCGTGTTGAGTGCCCATCTCTCCAGCCGAAATTTTGGCTAAATAATTTTTATCACCGCTTACGTATACAAACAATCCTTCTTTAGCAGGATAGATAAGTTGTAGTTGTCCAGAATTTTGAGGCATATCAAACACTACGCTTGGTGCAGCGTCGGTGGCTTGATCTATGCCATCCAGCACATTCATAATTTCAGCTTTAGTGCTTTCAGTTTTCTTTGATGGGCCATTTTGAGTCTCATTGCTTACGATTGATGACAACGTGCTCATAAGCAACTCGCGTGCGCCGCTTACATCTTGCTGGGTAACTTTTGTTTGAGCGAGCTTAATGTTTGATTGCGCCTCGCTGACGATGCTGTTTAGTTGTTTAACGGCAGGATCAATAAAGAAGAAAGACTTTGCAACCAAAGCGCCTCCAATTACTAATACTGCAAGCCCTCCCAAAGCGACATATCTGTTTTTGGGGTTAATGTTCATATTTTCTACAACCCTGCGAACTTGTTTGAGAAACACGTTCGAGCGTTTCCCGAGAGAGAATTCAGCAGGAATGATTTTTGGAATTTCGTGGTGAATTGATATGGCCTTCTTAATCTTAAGAGGGGGATTGGGTTTATCCATTTCAACTTCTGATTTGGATTCTTTCATATCTTCTACTGATTTGGCAAGTTCGGTATCGGCTAATTGGACTTCAAGCGGTTCTGACTCTGGCGTTAATTCTTCTTCGGATTGCTGCAACTCTTTTGGTTGAGGCGCTTCAACGTGTGCTGCTTCTTTGGCTTTTTCGATTTGAATATGGACTGCTGCACAAGCAAAATCCTTCTTTTGGTCTTTGATATTCTTGATGTTGGTTACAAACTGATCTTGGGAAGATTTTAAGAGCTGGTCTTTAATAGACTTTTCGCGCGCAGTGATTGAGCGGCTTGGGTAAAAGGCTAAGATGCGGTCGCCTTCTATTACTTTTCCAGAGACAATATTTGAAAATTCTTTTTCTTGGGTGCTTTCGGTATCAAAGAGATCTACGTTGTTTAAGATATCTACATTGCGTTCATCTCGGCTTAAAATAATTTTAAATTTGCCGAGCTTTGAAATATGAATTTGTTCGCCAGCAATTGCAAAAATACCTAAGTTTATTTTGGTGTCTTGTTTTTTGAAGAACTCTTCAACAACGCCATTAATCTTTTTTAGGGCCGCGGTAAATGCTTCTTTGGGAGAGCTGTCGGATTTAGCATAGTATTCACGCTTTGCTAAGGAAGCGATGAGGTTGGTCATGTAGCCGACATCTAAGTCGTCTTGAGGTTCGCCAGAAACTTGAACATTGCCGACGATAAAAAGATTGCCAAGTTTGCGCTTGGCGTGGTCAGATTCGTAATCGTAGGAAAAAATATCTGATGATCCTTCTTTTGCTGCGCCCTTGAGAATAATTTCTTTGGAGACCGGCTTGATGAATATCTTTTCCATGTAATAGTGTTGGCGAGTGCGTTATCAGTTTACTTTTTTATAATATTCCTTTAGACTAAAAACGCTTTTTATACCTTTATTCTAATGTAATTTATCCCACTATGTCAAAGCCGATACTTGATAACTTGTTTGGTTCAAAAGTCAGAGTTAAGGTCTTAAAGTACCTCTTTCGCAATGCTTCGAGAGATTTTAGCATCCATGAGTTAGCAAAGCGAGTTCAGGAACCATTTGACCAGACCAAGCAAGAAGTAAATCTTTTAAAGGATCTTGGAATCGTAAGACGCAAACGCTAAAATGGCCAAACCCAAAATTAAAAAAATAAAAGCAAAAAGAGCTGCCCCTCAAGAACGGTTTATTTTGAATTTTGCCTTTGAATATTTTAGCGAGCTGCAAAGTTTGATGCTCAAACCTTCTCCTCAAGAGAAGGAGAGAATGACAAATAGAATCTCAAATCTCGGACGAATTCGGCTGGCAGTGATCTCCGGTATTTTTTTAACAGGCGCAGAACCGATTCAAAATTATGATTGTCCCGCCGATCTGTTTATTGTCGGCGATGATATTGATCGCAAGAAACTCCGTGTATTTTTAGCAACTCTGGAGGCAGAAACCGGAACCGAAATTAAATTTACTTTAATGGATAAAGAAGAGTTTGATTATCGATATGGGATGTTTGATCGGTTTGTCAGAGT
>JAIFWG010000018.1 GCA_019662005.1 Candidatus Parcubacteria bacterium | reverse complement strand
GGGATCTGCGCATATTTACAGATGCGGACAATGCAACGACCATGGATAATCTAGAAAGGCTCTTGCCATATATAGAGAAAGGATATGATGTCGTGATTGGATCGATTGCCTTAAAGGGAAAGCAGATTAAAGAAGGTAGCGAGCCTTGGTATCGTCTCTTGTTTGGCAAACTTGGAAATCTCTATCTGCGTATGATATTGGTTCCAGGTATCTACGATACTCAAAGAGGATTTAAACTATTTACCGCTAAGGCAGCAGAAACTATTTTTCCTCGACAAAAAATAGATCGTTGGGCTTTTGATGTAGAACTTCTAGCCCTAGCTAAAAAATTTGGATTTAAAATAAAAGAGGTCCCGATTAAATGGGCCAATAATATGGGAACATCAAAGCTGAAGGTTAGCGACTACCCAAAGTTTTTTATTCGCTGCACTAAAATAAGATGGGATTTAATGATGGGTAAATACGACCAAGCTGCAGATATTTCTATAGTTAAGCAGGAAGCCTAGGCATTTTGCTGGGATAGAGCTCGTGATACACTACAATCAGAAGTAGAATTTTAAATCTTTACTGTGCTCAACGAATTCAGGCAAGATCCGGTCTCTGGTGACTGGGTCTTGTTTTCAACGGCTCGGGCTAAAAAGCCCGGCGCCCGGGAACAACTTAGTTTTTATCAAGACAAGGCTGAATGCCCTTTTGAACCTTCTAAAATGGAGAAGCAGGAGCTTCCTGTTTTAGTGTTTAAAGATGGGCAAGAAGTTTCCAAAGATACCCCAGATTGGACGCTGCAGGTTATTCCCAATAAGTATCCAGCTGTTACAGAGGGAACTTGCGAACCTGTTCGTAAGGAAGGTCTTGTGTCTGTTGCTGACGGAAAAGGATTTCATGAGCTTGTAATCACTCGTGATCACGAGGCACACTTTGCTCAATTTAATCGTGAGCAGACCGAAGAAGTGCTAAAAGCATATTTGATTAGGTATCGCACTATTGCAGCAAGTGACTGCGGAGAATATATATCCATATTTCATAATCATGGATTACTGGCTGGGGCTTCAATCTATCATAATCATTCACAAATAATTTCAATGCCGATTGTGGCATCAACGCTTGATCGTCATTTTCAGGGTGCCGGAGATTTTTTAAAAAATAATGGCGTTCCTATTCATACCAAGATGCTAGAGTGGGAGATTAAGGAGAACAAAAGAATTGTTTACCAAAATGATAAATTTGTGGTCCTGTGTTCTTATGTTAGTCGAAGTCCATATGAAATGAGGGTTTTTCCAAAAGATTTTTCTTCGGATTTTAGTTTAATGAGTGATAGCGACGTATCTGATTGTGCTGATGCGCTAAATACGGCCCTTAAAAAATTATTTAAAGCGGTAGATAATCCCGACTATACATTTTTTATTCATACTGCTCCGCCACACCAAGCCCACGTCGCCCACGGTTCTTATCAATGGCATATTGAAATAATGCCGCGACTTTCAATTGCAGCTGGATTAGAATTGGGAACCAATGTATTTATGAATATGATAGATCCTGACGAAGCTGCAAAGCTACTAAGAGAAACTGATGTTTAATATCATTAATCAATTGGGGATCTGGGTACTATCAGTCATAAATCAAACTGGGTATACCGGACTATTCTTTTTGTCTCTATTTGAAAGCGCTGCGATACCTATTCCGTCAGAAGTGGTGCTTCCTTTTTCCGGATTCTTAGTTTCATCAGGAAGGTTTAATTTTGCCGTAGTGGTTATTGTGGCAAGTATTGCTAATCTTGCTGGTTCATTGTTGCTGTACGCCATCGGCCGCTCTGGCGGCCGATGGCTCCTAGAGCGTTATGGAAAATTTATATTAATTCGTAAACATGATTTAGATATTGGGGAGACGTGGTTTAAAAAACATGGTGCATCAGCAGTATTTTGGGGCCGCTTATTACCAGTAGTTCGAACGTTTATCTCATTGCCCGCCGGAATTGCAGAAATGCCGGTTGGTAAATTTACACTATTTACTCTTTTGGGTGCAATTCCTTGGAATCTTGCCCTAACTTATATAGGCTTTAAATCAGGAGAGCATTGGAGCGTGCTGCATTCTTATTTTAGAAAATTTGATGTTTTAATCCTTGGGGTGATTATCGTTGGTGTTGTTTGGTATATAATCAAGAAAAAACGGCGCTAAGGCCGTTGTCGACGTGGGGCGAGTCTTTTATGAATAAAGTTATAGCGTTCATAACAATCCCAGATAAACATTACAACCGCTGCGGCGATTAAAAAATATTGTAAATTATCAAAAGAAGGGAGATTGCTGTAGGTGTATTTAATAAATAGCCAAACAAAAATAATTAAGGACGATCTGGGAATCAATATCGATAATATCAAAACAAATACCGCGATTGCTATCTGAGAAAATGGATGCATTGGTAAGGACCTAAACTTAATGATCTTATTCTCAAAAACATATGTCAAATAAGAAATATATTATAGGAAACTGGAAAAACCATCCCGACTCATTAGCAGAGGCTGAAGGAATTTTAGATTCTATCAGCGAATATTTGGATTCGCGCCGAAACTTTATACATTCTCTCGTGGTATGCCCACCCTTTGTATTTTTAGAAGAAATAGACAAGATCTTTCAATCTTCTTCGTTGGGTAAAAAAGCTCAACTGGGTGCGCAAGATATTGCGTTGTCAGATTCAGGGGCTTGGACAGGAGAAGTTTCTGGGCATATGTTAAAACGTTTAGGAGTTAGATATGTCATTGTCGGTCACTCGGAACGTCGCTGGAAGCTAGGCGAGACAGATGATGTGGTAAACAAAAAAATTAAAACAGCTTTGGCGAATGAGTTTGCGCCGATTGTTTGTGTGGGCGAGCGTGAAAGGTACGAATCATATAAAGACTTTTTAAAACAACAGCTTGCAGATACCTTTGCCGGTTTGTCAGACAATGAAAAAGGAAAGTGTTTGGTTGCCTACGAACCAGTCTGGGCAATCAGTTCTAATCCCGGAGCGAAGGCAGATACTCCCGAAAGTGCTTTGGAATCAATCGCAATTATAAAAGAAGCTTTGGGTAATGTACCAGTACTTTATGGTGGTTCAGTAAACTCTTCTAATGTCGAAAGTTTTATTTCTCAAGATCAAATTGCCGGCGTTCTTGTTGGCGGTGCTAGTGTCAACAAAGAAGAATTCGTAAAAATTCTTTCTCTGGTGTAGGATATAGGGATGAAAACTATTCGGGAGGTAAGCAATCTCAAAGATAAAAAAGTTTTATTGCGTGTGGACTTTAACGTCCCCGTTTCAGCTAAAGGAGAAATCGAGGAGCCTTTTCGCATAGAGAAACAAAAAGAAACACTCAATTGGCTCTTGGGCCAAGGAGCTAAAGTTATTTTAGTTTCGCATATCACAAGCGTTGAAACATTTGCGAACTTAATTCCGCAGCTTCACATGCTCTTAGGCAAAGAAATTAATTTTATAAAGTCAGTTTCCGAAATAGCAATCTATCTAGATCATTATGCCGGTCCAGCCTTGTTAGAAAATATTCGTCAGAATGAGGGCGAAGAAAAAAACGATTCGGAATTTGCAAAGCAACTCGCAACCGGGTTCGACATCTACATAAATAATGCATTTGCGGTTTGTCATCGTAATCATGCTTCTTTGGTAGCTATCACAGGCATCCTGCCTAGTTATGCCGGGTTTTTAGTTGAACAAGAAGTTGCTGCTCTGTCAGACGTTCTTAAATCTCCCAAAGAAGGAAAGTTAATAATCATTGGCGGAGCAAAAACATCTACCAAGGTTCCAGTTATAAAAAACTTTTTAGATAAATCCGATGCTATCTTATTGGGCGGGGTGGTGGCAAACGATGTCCTTAAAGAAAAAGGCCAAGATATGGGGAGTTCTGTGGTGGATGAAAATTCAAAAGAGCTTTTATCGGGGATTGATTTAAATGACCCACGATTAATCGCGCCAAAAGATTTTGTAGTGTTTGATAATAAGATCCTTGATATTGGGGAGCAGACCATGAAAGATTATTTAGACCTGATCGCTAAAGCAAAAATGATTATTTGGAATGGTCCAATGGGGTTGTTTGAAAATCCTGTTTTTGCAAAAGGCACTAACGAGGTAGCTCAAGCTATTTCGTCTTCATCTTCACGCAGTATTATAGGTGGTGGCGATACTATTAGCGCTCTTGATAAGGCGGGACTATTAAACAAGTTTGGTTTTATCTCAACCGGGGGCGGAGCAATGCTGGAATTTCTGGCAGGCAATAAGCTTCCTGGGTTAGAAGCACTTTCATGAGTGATCCGACAAATAAAAATATTGTAGTTCTATATCATGCCGAATGTACGGATGGATTTTCGGGTGCTTGGGCCGCATGGAAAAAATTTGGAGATTCAGCTGCGTATATTCCGGTTTACCACAATGTTGCTCCTCCGGCAGGATTATCCAATAAGGAAATCTATATGGTGGACTTTACTTACCCAGAAGAAGTTATCACTGCTCTGGCCGCCTCTAATAAGAGAGTCACCGCGATAGACCACCATGTTTCTGTCGAAGCCGCTACAAGATCTACTCAAGATTTTTTGTTTGATAATAACCACTCAGGTGCTGTATTGGCTTGGAAATATTTTCACCCCGAACAACCTGTACCAAGGCTTCTTACTTATGTAGAGGATATGGATCTTTGGCGATGGCGAGATCCAGACTCCGGACCTATCACAATGGCGCTTACAGCTCTTGAGACTTATAATTTTAAAACGTGGGATGGTATTTCTCAAGATTTAGAAAATCCAGAATTTAGACATCAATATATCACGCAAGGAAACCTGCTTATTCGTTTTCAGGATAGAGAGATCGAGACATTAATTAAAGGCGTTCAGCTCGTTGAGTGTAATGGTCACAAAGTTTTTGCCGTGAATGCTCCTCACATATTAGCAAGCAGGATAGGTAATGACTTAGCAAAAATGTCTGGCTTGTTTGGTATTGTTTGGTCTCAAGAAAAAGATCGTATCTTTGTTTCTTTGCGGTCTATTCAAGGCGATAATAGTTTTGATGTAGCCGAGCTAGCAACACAATTTGGTGGTGGTGGACACAAAAACTCTGCTGGATTTTCTTTTTCTGCTGATAAACCCTTTCCTTGGAAAATAATCCATGAGTAATATTATTGTCTATACTGACGGCGGCGCTCGGGGCAACCCTGGCCCAGCTGCAATTGGAGTGGTAATTGAATCTCCAGAAATTGGTAAAAAAAAGTTTGGCGAATACATAGGCGAGACCACAAACAACGAAGCCGAATATCGAGCTCTCGCCCTAGCCTTAAAAAAGGTAAGGGACTTGTTTGGTTCTGATAAACTTTCTGACTATACGATTAGTTGTTACGCTGACAGCGAGCTCATGGTTAAACAGTTGAATGGCGAATATAAAGTAAGGGAGGCAAATCTTCAAAAATTATTTAAAGAAGTTTGGAATTTAAAAGTCGATCTTGGTGTTCCGATAACGTTTCACCATGTTCCTCGGGCCAAAAATGCGGAAGCTGACGAATTGGTTAACGAGGTACTCGATAAGGAGACTAATAAATTACCATTGTAGGTTGGTGTTAATTATGGTATAATATAAAGGTACATTGGTAATTGCTAGCCGCAAGGCTAGAGGAAAGTCCGGACACCATCTTTATTGGGGCAACCTTTTAAAGATAAAACGGTAGCGGGTAATTCCCGTCCACGGAAACGTGAGAGGTGCGAACAGAGACGCCCTGAACGAAAGCGAAGGGAAGCTAAACCCTAAATTCTTGCTATCATCATGATCAGGAATTAATGCTTAGCTCTAACCGAGGGCATAAAGGTTAGAGATGAAACGGCCAAATCCTTACTGGGGTGCAAGATCAAACTCGCCGCAAGGTGAGTACAAGTAGATCGCAACAGAGCCTAGCTCGACGATCCCGAACGTAAGTGAGGGACCAGATAAATAATTACCTCATTGCCGAAAGGCGATCAGACAGAACCCGGCTTATAATGTACTCACAAAACCGCGCTTTGCGCGGTTTTGTGTTTCACTTCTGCTTCATTGAAAATTTGATTAGTCTGTGATAAACTTGACAAAAAGCATTAAAACCCGTGAAAAAAGCTGATCTCGTATTTAACGTCCTGCGCCTTCCACTAGATTTTGTAATGCTCGTCGTGGCGGGTATCACTACCTACCTTTTTCGTACTAGAATTCTTAATACTTTTAGACCTGTCTATTTTGAATTAAACCTTCCTCTCGTTCATTACTTACTACTAGTCGTTGTTGTGGCAACCATTTTTATATTGGCTTATGCGGTGTCCGGTTTGTACTCAATGAAAATCCGCGTGTCCAAAACCGAAGAGCTGCTTCGGGTTTTTGTTGCTTCATCAGCAGCAATTATGTTTGTGATTGTATATATTTTCTTGCGGCAAGAATTATTTAATTCTCGCTTCTTGGTTCTCGGTGCTTGGCTGACTGGAATTGTATTTGTAAGTATTGAAAGATTGGTGCTTCGATATGTTCAGCACGTATTTGTATCTCGCTATGATTTTGGGATTCAACGGGTGGTGCTTATTGGTAATGATGATTTTTCTCGCTCCATGTCAGAGAATATCATTGCTAAGCCATCTCTTGGATATCGGATTGTTGCGCAGTGGGAAATGCCCAACATCGCTGAGTTGATTGCATTAGCTGAACAGGGAGCGGTAGATGAAGTGTTATTGGCCAGCCCATTTTATGCTGGTAATCATATTACAGAGCTGGTAGATACCTGCCACGAACACCATATAGCTTTTAAATTTGTTCCTAACTTATATCAAACCCTAACAAAAAATGTTGAGGTGGATACAGAACATGGGGTGCCATTGATTGAACTTCGACGCACTCGCCTTGAAGGTTGGGGACGAGTATTCAAGCGAACTCTAGACGCAACTTTTTCTATTTTAGGACTAATAGTGCTGTTTCCACTTTTTTCTCTGGTTGCTCTTCTTATTAAGCTTGATTCAAAGGGGCCAGTATTTGTTTCTCTGAAAAGAGTTAGCAAGAATCGAGAGTTTAATTTATATAAATTCCGCTCAATGATTGATCATGCCCATGACCTTAACTCCCAGCTAAGATTGGTCCGCAATGACAGGCCCGATGCAGGTCCATTATGGAAAATGAAAGACGATCCCCGAATCACAAAGGTGGGTAAGATCATTCGCAAGTATCGCATCGACGAGTTGCCTCAATTTTGGAATGTTCTTAAGGGAGATATGAGTTTGGTTGGACCACGTCCTCATCAACCCGATGAGATTAGTCAGTACGAAAAACATCACAAAAAAGTTTTAGCCATCAAAGCTGGAGCTACTGGCTTGGCCCAAGTGTCTGGCAGTTCAGATCTTCCTTTTGACCAAGAAGTTGCTTACGACAGTTTCTATATTGAAAACTGGTCTCTGATTCTAGATTTGAAGATTATATTCAAAACAGTATTTAAAATGCTCTACGATCGCTCCGCTGCTTAAAAACAATCCCGCCTTAAAAGGCGGGATTGTTTTTAAGCTCTTCCAGTGTTATCTTCCTGATATGAAAATCGCGCTCGTTCATGAGTATCTAAACCAATTTGGCGGGGCTGAACGAATGCTCCAAGTCTTGTGCGATTTGTTTCCTCACGCGCCGATTTATACTTTGATCTACGATGAAAAGGCTACTCGCGGATTATTTAAAAACAGGACAATTAAAACCTCATTCCTGCAAAAGTTTCCATTCTCAAAAAGCCATCATCAGTTATTTCCGGTGTTGATGCCTTTGGCTGTCGAACAGTTTGATTTTTCAGAGTTCGATATCGTTATCTCTATCTCCGCCTCTTTTGCAAAAGGAATTATTACAAAGCCCAGCACTCGGCACGTATCTTATTACCTAACGCCTCCCAGATTTTTGTGGGATGGCAGTCAAAAGTTCATTGAAGAATTCGGTTATCCGGCGCTTATGAAAAAAGTTATTCCAGTTTTTATCTCTTATCTTAGAATTTGGGATCATGATGCCGCATCTCGAGCCGATGAATTTTGGTCTATTTCTGATTTTGTAAATAAAAGAGTCAAAAAATATTATAACCAAGATTCAACTGTTATTTATCCGCCAGTACAATTAGATCAGTTTCAGGTGAGCAACACGATTGGTCAGTACTTTTTTATGGTAGGCCGTTTAGTGTCGTATAAGAAGTTTAATATTGCTGTTAAGGCTTTTACAAAACTGGGTTTGCCGCTCAAAATCGCCGGCGTTGGTCCCGAATTAAAAAATCTCAAAAAGATTGCTGGTCCTAATATAGAATTTCTGGGTATGGTCTCAGATCAAGAGCTTGCCACTCTCTATAGTCAGGCCCAGGCCTTAATTTTTCCTCAAGAAGAAGATTTTGGTATTGTTCCATTGGAATCAATGGCTTCGGGACGGCCAGTTATTGCCTATCGAGGCGGGGGAGCAATTGAAACAATTGTTAATGGGGTTACTGGTATATTTTTTGACCAGCAACATGAGTTGTCGCTCATTGAGGCTGTTCAAAAATTTAATCAAAAAGATTTTGACTCTACTGCTTGCCGAAAACAGGCAGAACTCTTTAGTGTGGAAACCTTTAAACAAAATATTCTTCAGGTGTTAGCCAAATAATATGACCATAGGTATTGATATTAGATTACTAGGCAACCAAAGACAAAGTGGTATTAAAGAATACACCGAAAGATTGTTGGAGCATTTAATTCCGCTTGCTGCAGATCATACTATTAAATTGTTTTATTCTTCTCGAAGCGTTCCATTATCTGATTACTCATGGTTAAAATCTAAAAATGTTCAATTATACTCTTTTAATATTCCCAATAATCTACTTTTTTTGTCAGGGCGATTAACTGGCCGACCCCAGATTGATCAAATGATGGGGGGCGTAGATTTATTTTTCTCTCCGCACTTTTTCTTAGCGCCGCTTTCTAAAAAAGTAAAACGAGTTACAACTTTCCATGACCTGTCCTATTTGATACTTCCGGAATTTTTTTCGTTTAGACAGAATATTTGGCATCGCATCCAAATGCGACCGAAAAAGCAGGCCCAGCTGTCTGATAAAATTATTGCTGTTTCCGAATCAACAAAAAACGATTTAGCGCAGCGCTATGATATTGATCCCGCCTCTATATCGGTTATTTATCCTGGAGTTAAATTAGAAAAACCATCGCCAGAAAAGATTCAAGAATTTAAAGACCGACACCAGCTTAGCCGCTATGTATTAGCCTTAAGCACTCTGGAACCTCGAAAAAACATTACTAGTACAATTCGAGCATTTGAGTTGCTCAAGAGTAATCCTGCCTTTGATGATTACGAATTGCTGATTGTTGGTTCGCGGGGTTGGAAATATCAATCAGTTTTGTCTATGATCCAGGATTCTTCTCTGGCCAAACAAATTCGTTACATAGGAGCCGTTTCAGATTCTGATAAACCTCTTTATTATTCTGGCGCATCTCTGTTTGTCTACCCTTCTTTTTTTGAAGGTTTTGGATTTCCAGTGTTAGAAGCTATGAGTTGTGGCACACCAGTTATTACTTCTCACAACTCTTCTTTGCCTGAAGTCGCCGGCGATGCTGCATTGTTGGTTGATCCATACAACTGCGCGGATTTGGGGAAAGCAATGGAAACACTGCTGACCGATGCAACTCTAAAAGACACTCTTATTAAGCGGGGATTTGAGCGATCAACTTCATTTTCTTGGGAGAAAACCGCAGCAGAGACATTAAAGCTATTTGAATCCACAGCTCTTTAGGAGACTTGTGCGCTATAATTAAGGTATGCCTCAACCCTTATCAGAGGCGTTGTTTGATATAAAACCGGTAGATGAGTCCGGAAATGTTGACGTTCAGAAAATTGGCCAAGTAGATCAGATAATTAATTTAAGTGGGTATCGTCCTCAAAAATTATCCTCTGAAGTACCAATCGCAATTTTAAATAAAAAACCGACTCCATATTTTCCCGCGCTTCCAAATCTGGCTCAAGACGAAATGCAGCGCAATGTGGAATATCATCTTAACCAAGATCTTGATGTTGAAGCAGAGCTAGCTCAAATTGGCGCATCTTTGCCGGGAACCAGAGAGGCAGCAAAGCC
>JAIFWG010000017.1 GCA_019662005.1 Candidatus Parcubacteria bacterium | reverse complement strand
CTTCGCCTCGGCGGTTATCAGCAAAGTCCATATCAACGTCAGGTGCGGAAGGGCGATCAGGGTTTAAAAATCGTTCAAAAGGAATGTTGTACTCCAGGGGATTTAATTTAGTGATGCTCAATAGGTATGTAGTCATGGAACCCGCAACTGAGCCTCGAATGTTTGTATAGATATTATTTTTGGCAGCGAATCTGATCAAATCTTCCACTACCAAAAAATAAGGGGCATAGCCTTTGAATTTAATAATCCCCAGTTCGTATTCAAGCCGATCAATTACATCTTGCTGGCCAACTAACTCTCGGGCCTCCAAACCTTTGTAAGCTAGATCATGCAGTACATCATCTGCGGTTTTGCCAGATTCGATCGGGAAGTCAGGAAAAATAAATTTACCGAGTGTGAGATCGACATTGCAGAGCTCGGCAATCTTGGCTGTATTTTCAACCGCTTCAGGAATGTCCTGAAACCACTCCGTGGCTTCCTCCGTAGAAATAAAGTGATATTTTCCTTCGCCAGAAAAAATAGCAGGATCACTGACATCGGTATGGGTAGATATGGCAACTAATGTTTTGTGAGCAAAAGCATCATCGGGCCGGAGGTAATGTGAATCTTGGGTTGCGACAAGAGGAATATTAAATTTCTTTGCCATTGCCAAAACACCGGTCTTCCATTTAGGAAACCAGTCCATGTCGGGATGGTGCATTATTTCCATAAAGTAATTTTCTTTTCCAAATATGGCTTGATGTTCCAGTACAACAGCTTCTGCCTTTTCCATATCATCCACTTGGATGGCTCGGCCAAGTTCGCTGCCTGGACATCCCGAAAGACAAATAACGCCTTCTGAATGAGCGCGTAGCAGCTCTTTATCGACACGCGGTTTGTAGTAGTAGCCTTCTAGGTGGGCCGCAGTGGTGAGCTTGATTAAGTTTTGATACCCAACATTGTTTTTAGCTAATAGAGTAAGGTGATAGCGTTTATTGTCGATGTGAGGTTCCTTTTGGTGTCTGCCTCGATTTGCAACATAGGCCTCAACGCCAATAATCGGTTTGATGTCATTCTTTTTGCACTTAGTATAAAAATCGATCGCTCCATACATTACACCGTGGTCTGTAAGAGCGATCGCTTCCTGGCCATGTTCTTTGGCGAGTTTTACCATATCACTGACCTTGGACATACCATCGAGCAGTGAATAGTGTGAGTGAGTGTGGAGATGGACAAACTTCATGGCTGTATTCTATCACTGAACTTCGTTATCGCAATTGTTGATAGCTAATTTAAATGATATTCTTTTCGCAGTTCCAAACATGGACAACAAAGAACTTTCTCCTGAATGTATAAAGACTCTTGAAGAGAATAGGAAAAACTCAAGAACAAGATTCGAAGACCCAATGTACGGCGGTTCGCGGGATACTGAACATGCAAATTATTTAGACGCCCTCGAGGCTCTTTTTGAGCTAGACTTGATTAGATCATTTCACCCTGGTTTCTAAGCCGCGCGGGGCGCGGCTTTAAATTGCAAAAATTTAAAAATATGGTATCTTAGTTCCAGTTCGTAAACAATGCATAAGCTAAACCTGATGCTTATCGTATGTATTCTTTTTTCTGGTTGCGCCACTCATTCTTCTAAGCCCGTGGGTCCTGATGATGATTTTCAGGCCTTAGAGAAAAGGATGAAGGAAACTGTCGTTATGCACGAAAAAGAAATTGAAAAGCGATGGAGTATTGTTGGTGAGTACGAAATTGTCACGATTGATATGAGTATTTGCGGTAAACGTGGGACAGCTGCATTTATTGGAGAAGTAAACTTTAAATCAAACGGGACTCTTGAGATTATTGTTCGAGGGATTCGAGGTGATGAGACTCTAGAAAAGGAAGCTTTTCCCCCACAGACTACAAAAGGAAAGTTTAAGCAGATGGTGCCTTACGTTCTAGTGAGGTTCGAGATGCCAGGGCGCGAGGTTTCTCAGGCAAGTATAGCTCGGTTTTCACGAAGTAATGAGAAAGGCGAACACGACCCAAACGGAAAATTTATTCAGATAAACTTTTCCGAGCTTGCGAGCAATTTAGATTATCAGTGGAGCGAGCTTAAGAAAGCCGAAGCGTCTACAGATAACTACGGAATAGAAAAAGCCAAAGAAGAAATCGAAGGGGAAGTTAAGGGATTAAGTTGGATCCTAAAAAAGAAGTAAATATGAGTAATTCAGTTGACATCCTTTTCAAAATTAAGTCGCTAGAACGTAGCACAGAGGATCGACTTAGGAAATCTGAAGAAGAATATACAAAAGCACTGTTAAGAGAAGTTCGGGAACTTCGTAATCAAAAATCTGCCGCTGCCAATTAGGCAGCTTTTTTATTTGCAAAAGGGATAATTCCATGTTATTATCTAGGAACTATGGCAGTACCAAGACATCACATGGCCAAAGGCAAGCAGCTGCGCCGACGCAGCCACTTAGCTCTTAAGGCCCGAAATTTATCTAAATGCAGCCACTGTGGCAAAATGATTATGCCGCACGCGGTTTGCAAATTCTGCGGTTTCTATAAAGGAAAAGAAGTTCTTCCTATTTTGGCCCGAGAACTCAAGAAGCGCGAAAAGCGCATGCAGGCAGGAGTCCAATAATCGCACCTTAGATGGCATCAAGACATTTATCACGATCAGTCGCTATGCAATCCCTTTACGAGTGGGATTTTAAATCTAAAAAAGAAGAGGAGCTGGCTCCCATTGTAGAACGCAATATTAAAGAATTTGCGGCCGGTCTTGAGGATCCATCGTTTATTGTTCAGTTAGTACAAGGAGTCGTAGCCCATTTAGCAGAGCTTGATGCAATTATCGAAAAAGCTGCTCCTCAATGGCCATTGGACCAAATTGCTATTGTTGATCGGAATGTTTTGCGCTTAGGGTTGTACGAATTGCTTTTTGGAAACCGAGAAGAAGTTCCGCCTAAAGTTGCGATTAACGAAGCTATTGAATTAGCAAAGTCATTCGGCGGAGATTCATCGGGTAAATTCGTGAATGGAGTTTTGGGGACGGTGTATAGAGAAATTGGAGAACCAGGCAAGGACGATGCCCCTTCAAGAAAAGATAAGGAGGCCGAAACAGAAGTTGAACCAGAAAAATTAACCGAGCCAGAAGATAATCAATTATAGAAATTGATTGCTTATCTTCTTGCTTACCAAAGTCATGGCAATGGATACCTCGACGCTCGAAAATAATATCGGCATCACATTTCAAAATAAAGATCTGCTTTTGCAGGCACTTACGCATCGTTCTTATTTGAACGAAAATTCAAAGTGGCCGCTTGATCACAATGAACGATTGGAGTTCCTTGGCGATGCGGTGCTGGAATTGGTTGTTACCGAACATTTATATCAACATTATCCCAATCCAGAAGGGGAACTTACTAATTGGCGCGCAGCTCTCGTGAATGCGGTTATTCTTTCAGAAATTTCTAAGAGTTTTGATTTAAATGAATACATACTCCTCTCTCGCGGAGAAGCCAAAGATACGGGCCGGGCTAGGCAGTATATTCTTGCAAATGCAATTGAAGCTCTGATTGGAGCTATTTATCTTGACCAAGGTTATCAAAAGTCCGCAGAATTTATTCAGCGCTTCGTGCTAAGTGAATTGCCTCGAATTATAGAGCAGCGTTTATACAGAGATGCTAAAAGCCTATTTCAAGAAAAGTCTCAAGAAAAGGTTGGAATCACACCCAACTACGAAGTTATTCAGGAATGGGGCCCAGACCATGCTCGCCAGTTCAAAGTCGGTGTTTATTTGGGGAAAGATTTAGTCGGACAGGGTGAGGGGCCTTCTAAACAGGAAGCTCAGCAAAAGGCTGCAGAGGAAGGACTAAAAACTAAAGGTTGGTAGGGCTTGATTAATTAAAGAATATCTGATAAAATAAGCGAACATGTTAGTAATGAGACTACAACGAATCGGTAAGAAAAGTCAGGCCTATTTTCGCGTGATTGTTACCGAACACACCAAGAAACCTCAAGGGGAGTTCTTGGAATTGCTAGGCTCTTATGATCCTCACAAAAAAGACTTGAAAGTAAAGAAAGACCGTATCGAATACTGGTTATCTAAAGGAGTAAGACCTTCTCCAACTGTTAATAATCTCTTGGTAAATAAGAGTATTATCTCTGCTCCAAAAATGCTTAGCTGGAAACCAAAAGTGAAAGCTAAAACTGCTGCCCCAGCTGAGGCTGCTAAGGCTTCAGCTCCTGCTGAATCTGCTCCTGAAGCTCCTGTTGAAGAGCCGAAAGAAGAAGCTGCCCAATAAGTTTTATAAATATTTTAGAAATCGCACCGCTCCCAGCGGTGCGATTTCATTTTAATTCCATAAATTGTAATTACTTTTAGTCTGCCATGAAGGCCATCATCCTTGCTGCTGGTGAGGGAGTCCGGATGCGTCCGCTCACTTTAAAAACTCCTAAACCTTTGTTAAAAGTCGCAGGCAAGCCTTTGCTTGAGCACATAATGGATTCTTTGCCTCAAGAAATTGATGAGCTGATCATTGTGGTAGGTTACTTGCACAATAAGGTCCGGCATTATTTTAAGAACCATTTTGGAAGATTTAAGATAACATATGTAATGCAGCCGGAGCCCACTGGCACCTGGGCCGCGATCAAATTATGTGAGGACCTATTTAGGGAGGGTGATAGATTCTTATTCTTGTATGCCGATGATCTACATGGCGCTGATGGTTTGGCAAAATGCATTCGTATCAGAAATTATTCGTTGTTAACTGCGGAAGTTGATGATCCTCGAAAATTCGGAGTCGCTATCATTAATGGACATGGAAGAATCTTGCAGATTGAGGAAAAGCCACAACTTCCTCTAAGCAACCATGTTTTGACCGGTCCCGGAATGCTTGATACTCAAGTATTCCGATATGAGCCACGCATTCATTCAAACGGAGAGTTAGTTCTTGCTGATAGCTTGAATCTAATGATTAAAGATGGTCATGTGTTTGTTGCAGTCCCGTCTCTAATTTGGGTACCTATCGGGTACCCTCGAGACATTGAGTATGCCGAATCTATTATTCAGCCGCGCAGATCAGTATCAAAACCTGTTCACATTTCACCATAAAAAAAGAGGGCTATGCCCTCTTTTGTGTTGGATAAAAAAGTCTTAAGACATCCTGGCTGTTGTACGGGAACATGTACATTCTATAGTTCTGGTCTCCGTTTAGGATCAATGGAATTGCGGGTGTTGTTTCGAGTCGATATGTTTTTTCTCGGTGAGTCTCGGTTATAATATGAAACAAGTAAGCTGGCCCGCGCCAGTATACAGAGACATTCGTTGGTTCTTGTTTGGCATCAGGTTTATTAAGAGTAAACAAGACATATTTTTTTGACGTATCACACACTTGATCGGCACATCGAAGAATAAAAACCGTTACGGATGGAAATTCAGAATAAAGCTTTAGTATATCCACTTTACTGTTGGGTGGTGCAGAATCATAATGTTCTTTCATTTCCACAAGTGTTTGCGTAGCCTCTATCTCGACATCTGCTGGGATCATTACGTTTTGAAAACTGACAGGGATTAAGCTTTGTGAATATTTAGTAATAGGTTTAAGTTTCGGTCCCAAAGTCATTGGGGGACAAGGGGGAGTAGGTAAGTCTGGACTAAGGATTAGTGATGGTATGGTTGTGTTGCTTAAGCCCCATCCGGTCCAAACGCCAGCGATCCAAACAAACATGCAAAGTATAGCTACTGAAAAGCCTCTCATATTGTAAACGTTCTTAATTTAGTACTATTATAAATACAACCTAAAGTAAACCCTTGCATGAACATACTCGAAGTAGATTTAAAGGAAGACTATTCGCATGTTGTCGGAGAAGCTATTTCCGTTCTTAAGACTGGCGGCGTAATTGTATACCCCACGGACACCGTCTATGCTATTGGATGCAATGCGCTTGATGAGTTCGCTGTAAAAAGAATTTTTTCGATCAAAGAGCAAAGTTCAAAACCGCTGCCGGTTCTGGCTCAAAATTTAAAGTGGGCAGAAGAACTTGTGTATTTTAATGATAAGCGCCGCGAACTGGCTAATAAATTTTGGCCAGGTCAGTGTATGCTTATAATGCCAAAAAAAGATATTATTCCACCTATTGTAACCACTGGGTTGTCTACTGTGGCTTTAAGAGTCATGGACTATCCTTTTACTAATTTATTATTGAAGCAGTATGGCTACCCTTTGGTGATTACTTCAGCAAGTATGCCTAATCAAGGATCAACGGGTGATATAAATAAATTGATTGAAGCATTTCATAATCACATTCCTCGCCCCGATTTAATTATTGATGCTGGGGTTTTGCCTCAATCCAATCCGTCAGTAATTATAGATTGCTCTACCGATAAACCAAAAGTTTTGAGAATTGGTCCCTCAAAGCCTCAAGATATGTTAAAATTATTAGAGTTATGAACGAAGTCATCTTTCGGGCGATAAATAACTTGGCGGGCTCTCATAATATTCTTGATCAGCTTATGATCTTCTTTTCTGATCGATTAGGATATTTGCTGGTAATAATTCTTGGCTTATTGGCTCTAAGAAATTTTAAAAAATATGCTGATATGGCGGTTGTTGCCTTGGGATCTGCTATCGTAGCTCGCTTTGGAGTGACTGGTATTATCCGAATGTTTTACGATCACCCTCGTCCCTACTTAGTGCTAAGCAACGTACATCTTGCGGATTTCCGTGAATTAGAGCCTTCTTTTCCTTCGGGCCATGCATCATTTTATTTTGCTTTAGCAATCGCTGTTTATCTTTATAATAAAACTCTTGGCTATTGGTTCCTTGCCGCCGCCATACTCATGGGGATTGCGCGTATTTACATCGGAGTCCACTGGCCATTTGATATTCTCGCCGGCGCTGCGGTAGGTTTTGTAGTGGCATTATTGGCTTACAAAGTTTATCCAAAATTTAAAAACTTAATAAAATGAAGCACTCAAAGAAACTTCTGATAGCTGTATTGTTCGGTTTGTTAATAGTGTCTGGAAATGTACTGGCTGATGTAGCGCCAGACCTCCCTGAATGTGCTAGGGGAATATATTACTCTTTGCCGGTGACGTGCGGATATGCGTACCTAAATTTGCACATTTTGCTCGGACGATATCAAGATCAATTTGTGCTAATAAAGAAAACCTCGGATCATCATGGTTGCTGGGATGATTATAAATTAGCAAGCGAGGCAGATGTTTTAACAAATGTTTCGGTTATAGCAGTAGATCATAAGTATTTTGATCAGCAAGGAGGAATTAGCGGTATCTTTAAAACAGAGCTCACGGGCACGGATGAATGCGGGGATTCCACAACTATGGAACCCAAAAACTCTGAAGATTTATTAGCTCATTCATACAAACTAATAGTTTCCTCAAACGATCCGCTTGTTTCTTTGAATATATTTTACCAAGAGTCCGGCAAGCCAACAGAATTTGTTCCCTGGTATCCCTATGTAGAAGTTTCTGACCTAAGCTGCGCTGGTATGTGCAAAGAAGATGTTATTTATGTCCCACAATCGATTAGCGGTCATAATATAATGCTGACCCAGGGAAAAATCACTTATACTCCAAACACTATCGGTCAGTCTGTAACTTATCCTGCCTATAAAGAAGCGCAGGTAAAAACGCATTGGTGGCAAAGATTTTGGACTTCGTTTAAACAAGTCTTCTTCTCAATATGATGCTTTATGTGCATCATTTTCTAGTCGCACTTTTATTGACCGTAGTTGCTGAAACACTAATTGTTGCGGTATTTATTTTTAAGATCTACCGCCTAAAGTTAAAAAACATTATTGCCACAAGCATCGTGGTTAATGTTTTAACGTTACCGTACGTTTGGTTTGTATTTCCATTCCTAACCAGCAGAACTTCCGCCTTGGTTATTGCGGAGATATTTGCTTGGGTCGTTGAGGCTATATTGTACAAAATTTTCCTGAAACTATCTTTTAAGCAGGCGCTTATAGTTTCTTTTGTAGCCAATCTAGCCTCCTATCTACTTGGCCTCGCTCTTTGAGGTTGGCAGGCATTATTCTTTATCAGTTAACCAATCAGGTTCAAGATTCGGAACTATATCGTTTATCTCTTGACCCGTCTTCTCTTCAAAATTATCATGCTTGCCATCACAATCACTTTTCTCAATCATATTATCCCAGGTCCCTGTTTCAATAACTCTATGCTTAACACCGTCACATACAGTAATTTCCGTTATATGTTTGTAGATAGGTTCGGTTTTATTAACCCGCATTAAAAAACTACGTTTGCGTAATTCGTACATTCTTTCCCTAAATTTTGCAAAATCATCAAATTTTTCCATTGGCTTGGTACTAATTCGTACCTTACTGCGTATTGTGCCCGAGGTGGGAGTTGAACCCACAAGTCCGTAAGGACACGCGATTTTGAGTCGCGCGCGTATGCCAATTCCGCCACTCGGGCTTCTTTAAAGCACTGTTATAATATCACTTTACCCACTCTTTTTCAATTGAAAATTACTGGCCATGATATATGATTGGTTCATGGCACGGGTGATCTCTATCTGCAATCAAAAAGGCGGCGTCGGCAAAACGACTACAGCTGTTAACTTGGCGGCATACCTTGCCGCAATGGGTAAGTATGTATTACTTGCCGATTTAGATTCTCAAGCAAATGCTACGGTTGGATTAGGTGTTTCAGTCGGAGAAGAAGAATTTAATATTTATCACGCATTAATTAACGACCAGAATCCGGCTGGATTTTTAAAAAAGACTTCTATTTTTGGTTTTGATGTTTTGCCAGCTTCGCAAAGTTTGGCCGGAGCTACAGTTGAGCTGGTGTCTATGGAAGAACGAGAGACTCGACTAAAAAAAGTTTTAAATGGATTGAGGACTAACTACGATTATATTTTAGTTGATTGTCCGCCATCGCTGGGCTTGCTAACTATAAATGGATTAGCGGCTTCAGAGCAGGTAATTATTCCGGTTCAGTGCGAATATTTTGCCCTTGAAGGCTTGAGCCAGTTGCTCAATACAATTGAATTAGTTCGCCAAGGGCTCAATCCCGATTTGCGAGTCCTCGGAGTATTGCTTACAATGTATGATAAGAGGAACCAATTAGCGAACCAGGTTGTAAATGAAGTTCATCGCAACTTTCCTGGCCGCGTGTTTGAAGCAGTAATCCCTCGCACAGTTTCATTGGCAGAAGCACCAAGTTTTGGAAAAACAATTTTACAATTTGACCCAAATTCAAAAGCTGCCCGTGCATATAGGCAGCTAGCAGAAGAAGTTATTAAGTATAGTTAAAGATATGAATAAAAAAATGTTCGGCTTAGGCAAAGGATTGGGGTCGCTTATTCCAGCGGCCAAAGAAATGGTACCCTCTGCATCAAAAGAGAATGTTTTTTACGTAGAAGTTTCTAAAATAGAAGCGAATCCAGATCAGCCTCGACAAGATTTTGATGAAGCAGCTCTTAAAGAATTATCTCAATCAATTCGTAAGTATGGCGTGCTGCAGCCTCTGCTGGTTTCTAAAGTTGAAACACAAAGCGCAAGAGGTTTAGATGTCTCTTACAGACTAATCGCTGGGGAGCGCCGCTTGCGAGCCTCAAAATTAGCCGGCTTGCCTCATGTTCCAGTTATTATTCGTGACGATTTTACAAAAGAAAAAGATCGTTTGGAAGTCGCATTAATTGAAAACGTTCAGCGCCGAGACTTGAATCCTGTTGAAGAAGCAGAAGCATACGAACGGCTTTCTAAAGATTTTGGCCTAACTCAAAAAGAAATTGCTGAGAAGGTTTCCAAGTCTCGTGAAGTAGTAGCAAATGCTATTCGATTAGTTAATCTTCCAAAAGATATTAAAGAATCTCTGCGATCAGGTAAAATTTCTCGCGCTCACGCTCGCGCCCTTCTTGCATTTAATGACGAAAAGTCTCAACGAACGATGTACCAGCAGATTTTAACTGGCGGCGTATCCTCAAAAGAAGTTGAGGTTGCAGCATCGCAATTAAAACCATCCTCTAGGGGCCCAGCCAGAGACCACAAATTTAATGAGTTAGAAAAAAATCTAGCAGAAATGCTCGGTACGCCAGTGTTTATTCAAGGCGCCTCTGCTACTGGCGGTAAGATTATTATACGTTTTGCCTCACTCGAGGACCTCAAC
>JAIFWG010000016.1 GCA_019662005.1 Candidatus Parcubacteria bacterium | reverse complement strand
TCGTTAAGCCAACTGAAAAAGGTATTCAAGAAGCCATGGACAAAGGTGTTGTGGCCGGATTCCCTATGGTAGACATGCAGGTTACGATGTATGACGGTTCGTACCACGAAGTCGACTCTTCTGAAGTAGCTTTCAAGATTGCTGGAGCAATGGCCCTGCAGGAAGCTTCTAAACGAGCAAAGCCTGTTATACTTGAACCGGTCATGAAAGTCGAAGTTATTATTCCTGACAAATTCATGGGTGAAACTTCTGGTGACTTGGCTTCACGACGCGGACAGATTTTAAATATGACCGATCGGGGCCAGTTGGGATTAAAAGTTATCGAATCTCGAGTTCCACTTTCTGAAATGTTCGGCTATTCAACCTCTCTCCGATCACTAACCGAAGGTCGTGGCAACTACACTATGGAATTTGACCACTACGAACCAGTGCCCGCTAATATCGCACAACAAATTATCGAGGGTAAAAAATAATGGATATACAGGATTTAAAAAAGATGCTCAAGAACTCGACCGCGGTTTTGATTTTAGAAAACGGCGAGCCATCATTTGTTGTTGTTGATTATGATTCATATCGCAACTTAGCAGGTGGTAAGGACCAAGAAGTTAAGGTTACAAATGCTAATGGAAATAAGGAACAAAAGCCTGCTGGTCCCAACGAAGTTGAGCTCCTAGAGCGCATCAATAAAGACATATTAGCTCTCAAGGCTCAAATAGAGGATGAAGAGAAGATGTTGGGAGTTGACTAATTGAATCAATTCAGCTACAATACATAGACATATTTAATTGATAGCTTCTGGACTCTTACGCCTCGGCTTCCAATTCCGCCGACGCGCAAGAACCTATAAGCTGTATACGTGAATGGCAGGAAAATTTGAACGATCAAAGCCGCACATGAATGTCGGCACCATCGGACACGTTGACCACGGTAAGACCAGCACTACTGCTGCGATTTTGCACGTGCTCGACATGCACAAAGATGAAGGTTACAGTGCTCGAGTAGAAGGCATTGATGCAATCGACAAAGCTCCAGAAGAAAGAGCTCGAGGTATTACTATCTCGTTGCACCACTCTGAATACGAAACTCCAAAGAGACACTACGCTCACGTAGATGCTCCTGGTCACGCTGACTACATCAAAAACATGATCACCGGTGCTGCTCAAATGGACGGCGCTATCTTAGTTGTATCAGCTCCAGATGGTCCAATGCCTCAAACCCGAGAGCACATCTTGCTCGCTCGTCAGGTAGGCGTACCTAATATAATTGTGTTCATGAACAAAATGGACATGGTTGATGATCCGGAATTGGCAGACTTAGTAGAAGCTGAAATCCGAGAACTCTTAAACAAATATCAATTCCCAGGAGATGCTACTCCTATTATTCGAGGTTCAGCCGTAAAAGCATTGGCTGCTAAGGATAAAAGCGATGAAGCCTGCAAGCCTTTCATTGAATTGGTGAAAGCGCTTGATGATTACTTCCCAGATCCTCAACGAGATATGGAAAAACCATTCTTGATGCCTGTTGAAGACATCTTCTCTATTGAAGGTCGCGGTACTGTAGTAACCGGACGTATTGAACGCGGACAAGTTAAACTTAACGAAGAACTTGAAATCGTTGGTTTGAAACCTACTGTAAAGACCGTCGTAACTGGTATTGAAATGTTCAATAAGCAGCTCGACACCGGTATTGCAGGAGATAACGCTGGTCTATTGCTCCGAGGTACTAAGAAGGAAGACATTGAACGCGGACAAGTATTAGCCAAACCAGGTTCAATCACACCTCACACCGAATTTACTGCTGAAATTTACGTATTAACAAAAGAAGAAGGTGGCCGACACACCCCATTTTTGAAGGGTTATAAGCCTCAGTTTTATTTCCGAACCACCGACGTAACTGGCGAAGTTATCTTGCCTGAAGGTTCAGAAATGGTTATGCCTGGAGATACCGTAAACTTAAATGTAAACTTGATTGCTCCTATTGCTATGGAAGAGCGCCAACGATTTGCTATCCGAGAGGGTGGTAAGACCGTCGGTGCCGGAGTAGTTACTAAGATTTTGAAGTAAACAAAATGACCGCCCGCCCTTAGGGCCAGGCGGTCATTAGTTCTTTTGAAAGATATGGCAACAAAGAAACCACAACAAGATCAGAAGATACGAATCAAGCTTAAGGCTTACGATAATAAAATTATCGATAAATCTGCGGCTCAGATTGTAGAAACAATCGAACGCTATGGCGGAAAGCCAATCGGTCCTGTGCCATTGCCTACAGAGATTAATAAGTATACTGTAAACCGATCGACGTTTATTGATAAGAACTCCCGAGAGCAGTTTGAAATGCGAACCCACAAACGTTTAATTGATATCGCAAATCCAACACCCAAGATTATCGATGCTCTGATGAACTTAAACCTTCCATCAGGCGTAGATATCGAGGTAAAAATGTAGACCTGCGAAATAATTATTATCTTACTCTCCTCATTCATATCACCGAGTGGGGAGGAATAAGGTAGTAATCAGTTAGTAGTATTTATCCGGCAATAGTTTGAAAAGTTCACGGAAGTGAGAACATCAATCTATCCGGTTTGTAAAAATACACAGACTGATAATTATCTTAATATTACGAAGTGGTTTTGAACCAAATTGTAGAACCGTTGTAGTAATAATAAAAAGACAGGCTTTGGCTTATTGCCGGCTCGTCCGGCGTTTTTGTTAAAATGAAAAAGTTTTTGATGGGTACAAAAGTGGGCATGACTCAAATATTCGCGGACAACGGGGATGTTGTTCCTGTTACGTTGATAAAAGTTGAGCCTAATGTCGTGGTTCAGGTAAAGACTACCGAGAAAGACGGCTACCAGGCTGTCCAGCTAGGTGTGGGCCACACTCGTAAGGCCTCAAAGCCCCAGAAAGGTCATTTTAAAAATTTAGGAAATTTCAAAACTGTTAAAGAATTTAAAGCTGTAACACTGAACGATCAGGATTTAAATGTAGGCGATAAAATTGATGTTTCTGCCTTTGCAGTAGGCGATAAAGTAAAAGTAACCGGCACATCAAAAGGAAAAGGATTCCAAGGTGTTGTAAAACGCCATGGTTTTCGAGGTATGCCTGCTAGTCATGGTGCCCATTCCGTTTTGCGTCATGCTGGTTCAATCGGCCAAAGATTCCCACAACATACATTGAAAGGTATGCGCATGGCTGGCCATATGGGTGACGCAAAGCATTCAGTTCGTGGATTAACAGTGATGAGTATTGATATTGAAAATGGAATCATCGCAGTTAAGGGAGCGGTTCCTGGAAATAATGGTTCACCCGTAACTGTAGTTAGCAAATAACATGGAATTACCAGTATATAATCACAATGCAGAAAAAGTAGACCAAATCACTGTCTCTGATAGTGTCTTTGGTGTACCAATGAATAAAGACTTATTGCACCAGATTGTAACTGCCCAGCTAGCTAATAAAAGACAAGTTATTGCTCATACCAAGGGCCGATCAGAAGTTCGTGGAGGCGGTAAGAAGCCTTGGGCACAAAAAGGTACTGGCCGAGCTCGACACGGTTCAACTCGATCACCAATCTGGCGAGGCGGAGGCGTAACCTTTGGTCCATCAAAAGAAAAGAACTTCAAGAAAAAAATTAACAAAAAGATGCTTCAGAAAGCATTAAAAGTAGCTTTGTCTTCAAAAACTCGAGATGGTCAACTTATTGTTATCGATAGTTTTGAATTAAACCAGCCAAAAACAAAAGAAGTAGCAACAATGTTGAAGCACTTTTCGTCAGTATTCGGTAAACCGTCGAGCGTATTGATGGTATCTCCAACTAATGGAGCTATTGTCCGTGCTGCTCGGAACTTACCGAATGTTGATGTCGTTCAGGCCGCAGAGGTTAGTCCTTTGATGGTTTTGAGCTCAACATTTATTCTGGTTCCAAAAGAAGCGGTCCAGATAATCGAATCAAAGTGGATTAAATCAGCAAAGAGTTAATATGGCTTTTCAATTATTCAAAAAAGATAAAAAAGAAGTTAAGAAGCCGGCTAAAAAAGAAGCCGCACAAGTTCATGTCCAAAAGGAAGAAATAGCGATAGTTTCAGCTGTGGGTTCTGTGTTGAAGAGCTTTTATGTAAGCGAAAAGTCAGCCCGCTTAATGGACATAAACCAATACACGTTCCGTGTGGCAAAGAGCGCAAATAAAAACGAAGTACGAAAACAAGTAGAAAAAATGTACGATGTTCATGTTGAGAGAGTTGCCATACTGAATATGCCAAAGAAAGCACGAAATGTCGGAAAGAATGCAGGTTTTAAATCAGGATTTAAAAAAGCGATTGTAACTTTACGTGAAGGCGATTCAATTGCCGCAGCAAGACCATAATGAAAAATTATAAGCCAACAACGCCGTCTAGACGGCACATGCAAGGATATGACTTTTCTCAATTAACAAAGATTGAGCCTTTGAAGTCTCTTAAACATGGTTACCTAAAGGCTTATGGCAGAAACAACCAAGGTCGTATTACTGGAGGCCGACAAGGCCGAGGTGGTGGTGCCAAGCAGTTGTATCGAGTGATGGATTTTAAACAGGACAAGATAAATATTCCTGGATATGTAGCTGCTTTAGAATATGATCCAAACAGAACTACTCGTATTGCTCGTATTCACTTTAAAGATGGTGAAAAGAGATACATTCTTGCTCCTCAAGATTTAAAAGTTGGTGATCCGGTTATTACAGCAGAACAAGCTTCATTGAAGCCAGGAAACAGAATGAAGTTAAAAAATATTCCTCAAGGCTCTCTAGTTCATAATGTAGAACTATTTCCAGGCCAAGGTGGTAAGGCCATTCGTTCTGCTGGTTCAGCTGCTAATGTGCTGGCAAGTGAAGGCGGATATGTGCAATTAGTAATGCCTTCTTCTGAAACTAGATTAGTTTCAGGCGAGTGCTATGCATCAATTGGACAGCTTTCAAACGCAGAACACAGTTCAATCTGGTTGGGTAAAGCCGGCCGTACAAGATGGCTTGGCCGAAGACCAAAAGTTCGAGGTACAGTTATGAACCCGGTTGACCACCCACACGGTGGAGGAGAAGGAAAACAGGGCCGAGGTACACGACGTCCAAAGACTGCCCAAGGTAAAGTTACCGGAGGCCGCAAGACACGCAACAAGAAAAAGAAATCAAATAAATTCATAGTTAGACGCAGACAAAAATAAACCATGTCACGATCACTCAAAAAAGGACCATACGTGGACGAACGACTACTTAAAAAGGTGGCTAAGTTAAGAGCGGGCGATAAGACCATAATTAAGACTTGGGCTCGAGCTTGCACCATTGTTCCAGAGATGCTCGGCTTTACTTTTGGTGTTCACAATGGTCGCATTCATATTCCAGTATTTGTCACAGAAGACATGATCGGACATAAGTTAGGCGAGTTTTCCCACACAAGAAAGTTTTCACGTCATGGCGGTCGTATGCAACGTGAATTAGAAGCAGCAGCTCGACAAAAAGAAATCGATGCAGCTCAAGCCGCCAAAGCTCCTGCAGCTGAGGCTAAACCAGAAAAGAAATAAATATGGCACAAGTTAAAGCCCAATTAAATAGCTTAAGAATGTCTCCTCGCAAAGTGCGAGCCGTGGTTAACTTGGTTAAAGGCAAAGATGCGCTCCGTGCCATAGAACAACTTGAATTTGCTATCAAGCGAGCCTCTGGTCCATTAATAAAACTTATTCATTCAGCTCTAGCTAATGCAGAAAACAACTTTGGGATGGTTAAGGAGAATCTCTTTATTAAAGAATTTTATGTAGATGAAGGTATGAAGTTAAAGAGATACCGACCAAAAGCTTTCGGACGAGCTGGAGAGATCCAAAAGAAAACAAGCCACGTTAAACTCGTATTAGAGGAACGTGTGGCCGGATTAAAAGCCAAGAATCAGCCAAAAGAAACAGAGCATACCCATGATCATAACCATGACGATCACGATCATGATCATGAACATAATCACGAACACCAAGCTAAACCAAAAACAGACCGACCTGAAATTAAAACAGAGTTGGGTAAAAAAGGTACTGGCGTTAAGAAGAAATTCTTCCAACGCAAAGTAGTTTAATACTATGGGACAAAAAATTTCTCCAACATCATTACGGTTAGGCATACAACGGGATTGGTCTTCCCGATGGTTTGGCGGCCGAAAATATATTCCTTTCTTGAAGGATGACTTAGTAATCCGAACCTACCTCAACAAAAAACTCAAACACATGGGCGTTGCTGATATTCAAATTGAAAGAGGCTCAAATGCTTTGAACGTTATTATTATAACTGCCCGTCCCGGATTATTGATAGGCCGAGGCGGAACTGGTATTGAAGATTTGCGCAAGATAATCAATGGATTGCTCAAGAAAAAAGTTTCAATAAAGATCGAAGTTCAAGAACTTAAGAGCCCAGAAACTTCAGCACGAATTATGGCCGAATCAATCGTTGATCAGATTGAAAAACGAATACCATTTAGACGGATCATGAAACAGACTTTAGCTAAGATCATAGCAAGCAAGCAAGTTAAGGGCGCGAAGATTCAATTAGGCGGTCGTTTGGACGGAGCAGAAATTGCTCGTTCCGAGCACTTAGAAGAAGGCAATCTTCCATTACAAACTTTGCGAGCAGATATTGATTATGCAAAGGATACAGCCCACACCACTTATGGAACAATCGGAATCAAGGTGTGGATCTATAAAGGAGAAAAATTCGACAAATAATAAAAAATTAGCTATAATATACTACCATGCAACCCGCTCGAGTAAAACATACAAAAACTCATAAAGGACATCACAAAGAGTACGCATCTCGCGGTACCCAGTTGAGTTTTGGTAGTTTCGGGCTTAAGGCTGAAGAATCAACTTGGTTGAAATCCAATCAATTAGAATCTGCCCGCCGAGTAATGACTAGATATATCCAACGTGGTGGGAAAATATGGTTGCGAGTTTTTCCAGACAAGCCCCGAACAAGCAGTGGGGGAACCAAGGGTATGGGCGGCGGCCGAGGTGCATTATCGCACTTTGTCGCGCCAGTAGAAATTGGTCGTATCCTATTTGAAATTGATGGATTGCCTGAAGCTACTGCTCGAGAAGCATTAACCCGAGGAGCACACAAATTACCTATTAAAACCAAAGTTGTAAGCCGATAAACATGCGAAATAAATTTGAAACAAATAAATCAAAAGCCGAACTGTCAGCAACGCTGACCGAGTTACGATCGCAGCTTACAAGTTTAACGTTTCAATTGGCTGACAAAAAGTTAAAAAACACAAACGAAATTAAGCAGGTTAAAAGAAACATTGCCAGAGTGTTAACTGCATTAAACGTATAATATGACAAACCAAACGCCACAATATAGATCGCTAAAAGGATTCGTAGTTTCTGACAAGATGGACAAGACTGTTGTCGTTGCGGTTTTACGCATGAAAAAACATGCCAAGTATAAGAAATATTTTAAAGTAACCCAGAAATTTAAAGCTCACGATCCAAATAATGAATACCATGTGGGCGATAAAGTAGTTATTCGTGAAACCAGACCTATTTCGAAAGAAAAGCACTGGTTAGTAATGGGTAAACTTAATTAATTTAGAATTTTTAAACCATGCTTCAACTTAGATCAATAGTAGATGTAGCTGATAATTCCGGAGCCAAAAAAGTTGGCGTGTTTAAGGTGCTCGGAGGTTCTCGCAGACGCTATGCTCAAATCGGAGATGTGGTTGTGGTGTCAGTAAAGTCAGCAGAACCAAGAAAGCTGGTTAAGAAGAAGGATGTATTGAAAGCCGTAGTTGTTCGTCAGAGAAAACCATTTCGACGCAAGGATGGAACCTATATCCGATTTGATGATAATGCTGTTGTGATCCTTGATGGCGTAGAGCCAAAAGGCGGCCGTATTTTCGGACCGATCCCTAGAGAATTAAAAGAACGAGGCTATAATACCATCGCTTCATTGGCTCAAGAATTAGTTTAAATACATGAAATTACACAAAGGAGACAATGTAAAAATGTTAGCAGGAAAAGATCGAGGTAAAACTGGCAAGATTTCTGCTACATTCCCATCTGATGGCAAGATTATTGTCGAAGGATTGAATTTAATAAAGAAACATACCCGAGCCAGACAGCAAGGCCAGAAAGGTCAGATAATTTCAAAGGAACGTGCTATCAATGCCGCTGCCGTTGCTCTTATCTGTAAGTCATGTAATCAGCAAACACGAATCGGTTATCGAATTGATGGTGACCGTAAAGATCGAATTTGCCGCAAGTGTCAGGCAGTTATATAAATTGCGAAATTGTGAAAATCGTGTATAATATTATCCGCACTTAATATGTCAACAACTATCATCCAACATTATAGAAAGTCCGTAATTCCTGCACTGCAGAAGGAATTTAAGATTGATAATGTGATGGCAGTACCAAAGGTTACAAAGGTTACAATTAATATTGGTGTCGGACGTTTATCAAAAGAAGATAAAGTATTAGAACGCATTGCTGGCGATATCGCTAAGATATCAGGTCAGCGCCCAGTATTCCGAAATGCTAAAAAGTCTATTGCAAGCTTCAAGATTCGACAAGGAGTTCCAGTTGGAATTTCAGTAACATTACGAGGAAAGCGGATGTATGATTTTATTGAGAGACTTGTTACAATCGCTCTTCCTAGATCAAGAGATTTCCGCGGTATTGATAGCAAGCATTTTGATACATCAGGTAATTTAAATCTTGGATTGAAGGAATCAAGCATTTTTCCGGAGTTAAATTATGAAAATGTTAAAGATATTTTTAGCCTGCAAATAACTGTAACTACTACCGCTACAAATAAAGAACAAGGAGTTGCATTGCTAAAAGGAATCGGGTTTCCTATTCAAAAGTAATTGGTTGTTAGCCATTAGGGTTTAGACCGCTAATACCTAATGGCTAGCTACTAAAGCTAGAAAATATATATGGCAAAAAAATCAATCATTGCACGAGCTAATAAAAAACCTAAATTCTCATCGAGAAAAGTTTCACGTTGCTTTTTGTGCGGCCGTAAAGGTGGTTATATGCGAGAATTTGGATTGTGCCGTATTCATTTTAGAGAATTAGCTAGTCAAGGATTATTGCCAGGAGTTAAAAAATCAAGCTGGTAAACAAAAATCATGTCACCAATAGCAAACATGTTAGTTCAAATAAAGAACGCTCAAATGGCTCGGCACTCCGAGATCCTTGTTCCATTTTCAAAGATCAAGCTTACTATCGCTTCAATTTTGAAAGATTCCGGTTATATTGCTGAGATCGATCGCAGAAACAAAAAGATCAAAAAGAGCGAACATGAGTACTTGGCATTGGTTCTTAAATATACCAATGGGGTTGGTGCATTGCATGGGGTAAAAATGATAAGTCGTCCATCTCGTCGGATGTACATTAAGGCAGAAGAAATTCGGCCTGTGCGATCTGGTTATGGGTTAGCTATCATCTCTACCTCAAAAGGCGTGATGAATTCAAAAGATGCCTGGAAACAAAAAATAGGGGGAGAAATTATCTGCGAGATTTGGTAAAAAAATCAAATGTCTAAAATCGGAAAAAAACCAATTCAAGTTCCCAAAGGTGTTGAGATAAAACTCACCGAGAATTTGATTTCTGCTAAAGGGCCTAAGGGGGAACTATCTCAAGAAATTTACCCAACTGTTCAGGTGGAATTAAAAGATGACCAATTATTTGTTACTCCAATGGGAGAACGAAATCGAGACCAGAAAATAGTATGGGGTCTTACTCGGTCTTTGATTCAAAATATGATCAAAGGAGTAACTGAAGGATTTGAGCGAGTTCTGGAGTTCCAGGGAGTTGGATACAAAGCTACCGTAAAAGGAAATGACTTGGAATTAGGACTTGGATTTTCTCATCCAATTTTGATCAAAGGAGCAGAAGGCATAACTTTCAAAACTGAAAAAAGTTCTATTCGTGTGCAGGGGATAGATAAAGAATTAGTAGGAAAGATTGCTGCCAATATCCGCTCCTATCGATTGCCAGAACCTTACAAAGGTAGCGGTATCAGATACCAAGAAGAAATTATACGCCGAAAAGCAGGTAAAAAAGCTGTAGCTTCAGGATAAAAGCGTGGGACAAACCTTTAAAAGGTTTTTCCCAACGATTTCCAAATCATTTGTAGAAGAACTATATGACAAATAAAAAATCACAACATAGAGTTACTAGACACCGAAGAATCCGTTCTTTGATTAAAGGCACATCTACCCGCCCTCGTGTTGCGGTTTATAAAAGTAACCAGCATATCTTTGTTCAAGTTATCGACGACACAACTGGTAAGACCCTTATGAGTAGCAAGGTTGTATCAAAGAAAAAATCTATAGTTAAAGGAACAAAGACTGAAGTCGCAACCACAATTGGTCAAAAAGTAGCAGAACAAATGAAAGAAAAGGGTATAAATGAAGCTGTGTTTGACCGAGGTGGATTTAAATATCACGGCCGAGTTAAAGCTGTTGCCGACGGATTGCGAAATAGCGGAATAAAAATTTAAATATATGGAACCATTAACCCCAGTACAACAACCAGCTTCTCCTGAACCAAGCAAAGACACACGACCACCTATGGGCGGCCGAGGTGGTTTTGGTGGACGCAACAGTGGGCAAGGCCGTGGCGGACCTCGCCGTGGCGGACAAGATC
>JAIFWG010000078.1 GCA_019662005.1 Candidatus Parcubacteria bacterium | reverse complement strand
AAAATCTGTATGGACATGTTCGCTCGTAAGTTTATTCCCGTTATTATAATTATTTGTTTAGCCGCCGGATTTGGCGGGGGTTTATTGTTTGCAAAAAGTCACGCTACGCTCGAACCCTCTCACGTGCAACAGCAAGTTATTAACCAGGATACTGGCAAACCTCAAGATGTTGATTTTTCATTGTTTTGGAAAGCCTGGAACACGCTGGATCAAAAATATGTAGATAGTGGCAAGGTTGATTATCAAAAAATGCTTTATGGAGCCATCTCTGGCATGGTTAATAGTGTAGGGGATCCATATACAGTATTTTTTGAACCCGTAACAAGTAAAAAATTCCAAGAAGAGATTAAAGGCTCCTTTGGCGGAGTTGGTATTGAGGTCGGAAAGAAAAATGACATCTTAACTGTCATTGCTCCTATTAAAGATACGCCCGCATTTAAAGCCGGCATTCAGACAGGAGATAAAATTGCTAAGATTGATGGCAAGTCTACCGCGGGAATGGCTATTGATGATGCGGTTAACCTGATTCGAGGTAAAAAGGGAAGTAAAGTTATTCTTACAATTATAAACTCCAAAAATGAAGCTAAAGATATCTCATTAATCAGAGATACTATTGCCGTTCCAACAGTAGAATGGAAGCTAGTGGAATCAAACGGCAAAAAGGTTGCTTACATGCACATCTATGCATTTAACGAGAATGTTGATTCAGAATTTAAAAAAGCAACAGACGAAATATTAAAGTCTGAAGCTCAAGCTCTGATTGTAGACCTTAGAAACAATCCAGGCGGTCTGCTTGATTCTGCCATTAACTTAGCTGGATCATTCGTAGACAAAGGCAAGCCCGTTGTAAGCGAAGTGTTTGGCAATGGATTACGCAATGACTTTCCAAGCAATGGAAATGCAGCTTTGAAGAAATACCCAACCGTATTGTTGGTTAATGGCGGATCAGCTTCAGCTTCAGAAATTTTAGCCGGAGCCTTACATGATAACTTAAACCTTAAATTAGTTGGTGAAAAAACCTTTGGTAAAGGTTCTGTCCAAGAGTTAGATAATCTTGATGGCGGAGCATCATTGAAGGTTACGATCGCTAAGTGGTACACCCCAGCCGGTATCTCTATCTCAGAGAAAGGTATTGAGCCTGATATAAAAGTAGAACTCACTGATGACCAAAAAAAGAACATCATTTTTGGTGATGTAGAAAAAGATCCTCAACTCCAGAAGGCGCTAGATGTAGTTACTAAATAAAAAAGGCCCGCATCGGCGGGCGTCAGGAATGACACGGGCCTTTGCGGGGGTGTTACACTGCCGGTGTGTGACGAGTGAACGTGATCACTGTTCCTTCCATCCACTCCATCGGTGCCTCGATTTTGAACGTTTCCTCTCCAGCGACCTGGAGTGCTGCAAGGGTGTCCTCCACCCTATTGAGCAGATGGTGCGAATTCATGAACTGATTGCTCTCGAAGCAGTTGGTGTTGACCATCCACTGGACTTTTTTGCACCCGCACCGGAGAAAGTTCACGGTGTCCGGAAGGAGGTCGAGGTCGGAAGAGAGAAGACTCAGCACAGGAACAGAGTCTCGTGGAATCATAACTCCCTTCTGCACAATCAACGAAAGCTTTTGTCGCATTGAAAGAACCTGCCCTTTCTGCGCATTTACGCGCTCTAAGGTTATACCTTAATTATAACACGAAAATAGGCCTAAGGTCAAGTTGTGATTGTGGGTAAAATAGTGTATATTATGACCAATGAAAGTAATACTCGTACAAAACATCAAAGGATTCGGGCAGATCGGAGATATTAAGAATGTCTCTGATGGTCATGCTAAAAACTTTTTGTTTCCAAAAAAACTAGCCAAAGCCGGCTCAACAAACAGCAGAAAATTTAAAAGGAGTAGTTGTGTCCTTTAGCCGCAAGGCATCAAGCGCTGGCCGTTTGTTCTCCTCAATTACCAAAGAGGAAGTTGCTAAAGAAATATCGAAAGCTGCAGGAGTAAAGATCGAAGGAGATATGCTCCAGCTCACCGATGCCGGACATCTTAAACAAGTAGGCGAACATCCTATCGTTGTAGAATTACTGCCGAACATATCTCAAGAAGTAGTAGTCTCAATCAAACCAGAATAACTAAAAATCCCTCGAACATGCGAGGGATTTTTAGTTAGCTACTACACTGACCACTTTCACAATACGTCGGGAACCGTTATATAACTTTTTGCGCTTTGTGGAAAAGTTGACTTTTCCAGTTGTGACAGCATATATAGTATAGTCGGAGCCCAGGCGTACACCCACCCCAGGAAGATATTTAGTGCCTCGCTGGCGAATAATGATATTGCCAGGAATGGCTGATTGTCCATCGTGGAGCTTTACGCCTAAATATTTCGGTTGTGAATCGCGGCCATTTTGTGTAGTACCTATGGCTTTTGTATGTGCCATAGAGAATACTACCGCTTGATTGGCTGGATTCCAGTGGACCCCAGACGCTCAAGGCGTATAGCCATTACGTAACCACTATGATAGCAAAAATAACCAATTGGGTCAAATCGCGGCAGAAGGATCTGTTTTTAGGTCTTTGTTTAATCCTGGTAGCAGGTATTGCTTATAATATTGGAAAAATAAGATCCTCTGGCGTAGAAGAAATATCTGCCAATCTACCCCTTCAAATCCAAACTCCTAGCAAGGTTAAACCAAAAGTTACGCCAGTCCCAAAGCCCAAAGATCAACGAGTAGTCGCTTCAAAAAGCGCCAAATCAAAGCTGTACCATTATACCTGGTGCTCCGGAGCCCAGCGAATAAAAGAAACAAATAAACTATGGTTTGAATCCGCTTCAGCTGCCGAATCTGCTGGCTACTCTCTTGCCGGAAACTGTAACTAAGCACGTTGACAATTAATGAATTTTGGATTAAAATAGATAGACACTTTAGCTCAATTAGCTACTAGTTATATAAATATGGAGATCAGAAATATTGCTATAATCGCTCACGTAGACCACGGCAAGACAACCTTGACCGATGCGCTCATGAAACAAACTGGCATGGTAAGCCAGGATTTTAGCATGGACGTAAACCCAATAGAAAAAGAGCGGGCGATTACGATCTACTCAAAAAATGCTTCTTTAAATTATAAAGACACAAAAATTAACATCGTGGACACTCCAGGCCACGCTGACTTTGGCTCTGAAGTTGAACGAGTATTGAGCTCTATCGATTCTGTGCTTTTGATCGTGGACGCCCAGGAAGGTCCAATGCCTCAAACAAAGTTTGTACTTAAGAAAGCTCTTGAATTAGGCCTCAAGCCAATTTTGGTTATTAATAAAATAGACAAGCCAGCAGCTGATGCGGATCGTGTTCACGAAGAAACACTAGAGCTCTTTATGGACTTAGGCGCCAATAACGATCAGCTCGATTTTAAAACAGTCTATGCTATTGGCAGAGACGGAATAGCCAAAAAGAATTTAACCGATGAGTCAAATGATTTAACTCCGCTTTTAGATACTATTTTAGAAGTAGTACCACCAGCAAATCACAAAACTGACGCTCCTTTAAGATTCCAGCCTTTCAACTTAGCTTACGATAATTTCTTAGGTCGCATGGGTGTGGGCCGAATCTACGAAGGTATTATTAAATCAGGGGACACTGTATACGTTAGGAAACCGGGAGGCGAAACCAGAACTGGTAAAATTACCAAGTTATTTAATTTCCAAGGAATGGAACGAAAAGAAGTTGGCCAAGCCGAGGCGGGGGATATTGTAATGGTTGCTGGTATTCCAGATATCTATATCGGGGAAACTATAGCCGCCACCCCAGACACGGAACCTTTGCCGGCTATCAAAGTAGACGAGCCAACTATCTCTTTGAATTTTTTGGTAAACGATTCTCCATTTGCAGGGAAGGAAGGAAAATTTGTTACTAGCCGTCAAATCAGAGAACGACTCGAACGAGAGCTTGAAGTTAACATTGGGCTTCGAGTTGATTTTACTTCTAATGAATTTTTTAAAGTTTACGGCCGAGGTGAACTTCACATTGCTATTCTATTAGAGAACATGCGCCGAGAGGGCTATGAAATGCAGGTATCACAGCCTCAAGTTATTATGAAAGAAGAAAACGGTCAGAAGGTTGAACCTTTTGAAGAAGCCGTTGTAGATGTTCCTGAAGAATTCTCTGGCACTGTTATCCAAAAAGTTGGCAAGCGCGGAGGAACAATGACCAATATGCATCCACATCATGGCGAAACTCGCATGACATTTGAAATACCAACTCGAGGACTATTAGGATTCAGAAACGAATTCATGATTGATACTAAGGGGGAAGGTATCCTCTCCAGCCACTTTATCGGCT
>JAIFWG010000015.1 GCA_019662005.1 Candidatus Parcubacteria bacterium | reverse complement strand
ATAGAGGGTTTGAGTAATTTCTACTCGGCCTGGAGGTAATACTTGTTGTATAGGCTGACCGCTGCCCAGAACTCTGGCCATGTCTTCAGAGATTTGAATTTGAGGATCATTTGCTGAAGCTCTAATGTACTGCTGAAGTGCCAGGTACACCAAGCCGCATAAAATCGTACTGACAACAGCCAATAAAGCCCATTGCTTAAGAAGTTGTCTGGGGATGGTCATAGTTAGTTTCTTCACTATACTCTTTTACTTAAAAGCATACAATAAAACTATGATTAAGTTACTATTAACTATTATTGGCATCGCTGCGGTTGTATTATCTTTACGTTATGTACGCACATCCGAGACAGAACCCCACATAACCGTACTCCCTTCAGCTCTAGGAGATCCCATATCCAATGCTGGGTCCAGAATTACCAAAAAAAGTTTTGGCACCTATGTGTCTCCTAAAAATTCTCCGGTAAGTCCCGAGCGATTCACTGGCTACCACACCGGAGTGGATTTTGAAGCCTCTGCAAACGAACAAGATACTGATATTCCGGTTTCAGCTATTTGCGATGGCGATATTGTTCTCTCAAAAACTGCAAGCGGGTACGGAGGAGTAGTTGTCCAGCAATGCTCTCTAGACAACCAACCCATTACTGTTATTTATGGGCACCTTAAACCCACAAGCCTTAAACCCTTAAGCACCCACCTTAGCAGAGGTCAGCAATTAGGTATCCTGGGTAAAGGTTACTCGGCAGAGACTGATGGCGAACGCAAACACCTCCATTTGGGGATTCACCAGGGCGCAACAATAAATATTCTGGGATATGTACAAACCCAAAGCCTTCTAAGCCAGTGGCTTAATTGGGAAGATAAAAACTAGAGAATGTGGAGAAAAGATAAAATCTGCTCTCCGAGAAATATATAAATAGCGCAGGCTGCTGCTTCACCTATAAATACTGCAAGTAAGAACTTTTTGATATCCACTTCTAGCTCTCCACAGACATAACAAATGAGATCGGTGGGCGTGATAGGCAAAAAACTCCACGCAAGTACCACAGGAAACTCATAACGATCTAAAAACTTTTTTATTGTTTTAATTTGTTTTGAATATTGTTTCTTAAAAAACCTATCCAGATTTAATACTCCGGAGAAATAATAAAGACAGGTTGAAGAAACCATAACGCCGATCATCGTAAAAATAAAAAGAGGCACTGGAGGCAAGAACAACAAACCCAATACAATAAAATATGTAACAGGAACGAGCGTAAACCCTCTCAAACAACTGGCAACTAAATAGATTGTGCCGCTAGTTACAAGAGAGACAGAAGCAAGCTGAGCTGCTTTAGACTGAATAAAATCATTTTGAAAAAAATAAAGATACAGAGCCCCCACAATTAAGGCGCCCCACAGAATTAAGATAACTTTAACGTTTGATTCTTTTTTGGACATACAAAAACATTCTCAATTGCACTGATCATTGAGCTAGCAGATGAAGAAGGTAAGAATTACCGTCGAAATAATTTACCCGCGTTCCACTTACCTGCTCCCTGAAAGAAAAATATAAGCAATACAAGAGAAAATATAACGTGCTGATCAACTATAAAAGAGCTTGCTCCCACATGAGGAAAATCAAGAATTGGAATGTAATAAAGCGCCATAATTAAAACGCCACCAATAGCCGCCCAGCGAACAAGCACTCCGCTAATTAGAGATAGTCCGACAAGTATTGGTCCCCACTCATTTAATAAATTTACCCAGCCAATATTGGAAGAGCTTGAAAGCCAATGATAAAGACCTGGGAGCGTTTTAGCTCCGGCTAAATATCCAGCGGCTGACCAACCTGGAGTAAGAACCTTGCTTAATCCGGCATACAAAAAGAGAGCCCCCAATGCAATGCGTAAGAGCGCAAGAACCGTCTTTGTAGAGTTGTTCATACTTTCATTATCCCATGTTGCTCTAGACAACTTCAATAGATCAGTGGATAACCACTACTTCACCAAGACAAAGGTTGAGAGCATGTCGTCTATAGTTTTTTGGAATCCGAGATTTCCCGGATCAGGAGCCAAGGTTGCGATATAGAGAATTTTTTTTGAATTCACTGGTACAAGATATACAGTAAAGTCTCCCAAACCAGAGGCGCTATAGCTTTTTGCAGAGACCCCATTAATTTTTACATCGTGTAAATCTTTTGTAATCTCTCCAACTCTGGCAAATTGAGCCATCTCCTCGTTTGCAAAATCTTCCAAAGAACCAGTAAGAGTCATGGACTGAATCGAAACGGCCATTCCATCATATAATTCTGTTTCGCCTTTTTGAGTCGGACCCCATTTATAAAACCTGACCTGGCCGTCCTCGGCCTCAGGAGTAAGAGAGGGGTCATATTTAATGGAGAAGCCATTATCTGGGCTTGAATAAGTTTTCCAGGTTTCAGAAACATTAGAGCTTTCCTGTTGTATCTTCATGTTTGACCAATACCAATATCCGGCGCCGGCAATAGCTAATAAAGCAATTACAATAATAATTTTTTTCATGACCCTAATTTTACCCCAAAGCAACATCTTTGTCTAAAAACATAAAAGCGCCGCGAAGCGGCGCTTAATTGAGCGAGCTTAGAGAGTCTCTAAGCGCAAGGCGCATTCGATGGACCCGTGTCTTAATAGTGCTCATAGACATTCCCAAAATAGTTGCGATATCAGCATATTCCTGACCCTCAACGAATCTCAAAATAAATATTTCTTTTTGTAAAGGTAAATCGCAATTATCAAAATAGGCATTCAGAATTTCTTCAAGACTTTGTTTTAGATATGGGTCATGAAAAACAACCGATTGACCCAACTCCCCTGAGTGGTCCTCTATTGATTCTGTGGTAAGATGCTTTTTGATTCTGTGGTAAGATGCTTTTTTGTTTTTGTATATCGAAGATGGTCAAGAAAAATAGTAGTTGCAATTGTGCAAAGCCATGATGATAGTTGACAGGTTCCTCTAAAATTACGAAGAGAAGAACATGCTTTGATCAAGGTATCTTGAGTTAAATCTTCTGCCACATCCTCTGCGTTTGGGATTCTGGCCATACTCACAAGTCTATGGCACCTTCTGTATACAATCTCTCGCTGGTCAGCAACCATCTGATGCGTGTGCAAGTCACTCATTTTTATAGAACTTACCAATACTATAGCATACCCAATTAAATTGACAATTGGTTTTATGGTGTTATTATATTTGCGCGGATACACATGAAAAAAGCCGCTTGTATCTTTACAATATGCTTATTAAGTATTGTAGCCCTCCTAAACGCGCAAGACTACCCTAATCCTGGTCCTTCACTGTTTGTGAGCGATTATGCTCACTTATTACCAGCTGATGTCTCGACAAAGCTTCTTAGCGACCTTCAGGAATTCAATAAGAAAGCTTCAATTGAGGTTGCTGTTGTTACGATCCCATCACTTATGGGTCAAAACATAGAAACTTACACAAGAAACTTGGCCGCTAAATGGAAGGTCGGCAAAGCTGGTTTGGACAATGGAGTTATGCTTCTGATTGCACCTAATGAGCGAAAGGTAAGAATTGAAGTTGCCAGAGGTGCGCAGCCAGTCCTTACCAATGATCAGGCTAGTCAGATTATTAGTGCAACTATTTTACCTCAATTTAAAGCAGGCCAAATGGCCGAGGGTATCGTTCAAGGAACTCACGCAATCATGGCAACCTTTACGCCAGCTGAGCAAGCAACAAGCAGGCCGCCGCCATTGATCCCTTTTCCTGCCCCACCTCAAGCAGAATCAACTCATCCATCCGAAGAGGACTCTGGCCAGGCTACGGGAATCTTCTTGCTCATAGTAATAAGCGTAGCGGCTACGGGAGTGCTCGGACTTATTGTTACAGGTGTCTTCTCTTCAAAAAAGAGGGATAGAAAAGCTAAGTACGACTTTTTCGATGCTAAAAGTAATGTCCGCAAGGAATTATTTGTAGCAAGACATGTTGCCCAGAATCCTGATGTTCCCCAAAAATATAAAGATAGACTTGAAGAACTAACATCACAATCCAAAAGGTTTAGGGACTTAACCGATGATTCGGCCGATCTAGATTGGATTGATCTTAACAACCAAATTACACCCTTAGTGTATGCCATTGAGGAGAACAACCGGGCAATGCAACAGGCCAAATCTTTGGCTCAAAAAAGTCGCGCAGAAGGCCCAGGACTCCTTAAGTCTATCCCGCGAAAGATTAATGAAGCAAAAGAAAAAATTTCTAAAGGAAAAGAGTCGGCAAAAGCCAACGCGCTTATTGATGAAGCCAAAAGCAAACATGACAAGGCAATTGAGCTATCAAGCACCAATCAACCAGACTGGGTGGTTATATATCTTTTACTGTCCACAGCAGATAAAAATTGTATCCAGGCCGAGTCCACTCATCATTCTTTCAATCAACCGGTGGTTGAAAATCATCCCAGCAGTTCTTATTCAAGCACCTCGAGTTCTTATTCTAATTCCAGTTCATCGAGTAGTTCCTCTGACAACTCTTTTGGCGGAGGCGGCGGATTTGATGGAGGCGGATCTTCGGGAAGTTGGTAACCATGCGGGCCTTTGGCCCGCTTTTTCATAACATAAAAACGCCGCGAAGCGGCGTTATACAAGAAATGATCTTAAAAAATCACGGACCTGGCGGAAAGCTTGACCTCTATGGCTGATTGCATTTTTTTCTTCAAGGGTCATTTCTGACCAGACTTTATCTTGGCCAATCGGCAAGAAGATCGGATCATAAGGCATACCAGGCGGACAAGCAGTTCTGGGTTCCGTGAGTAGAACTCCCCTTGCTTCTCCACGGAAGTATTGGACCAAACCCGTAGGAGATTTAATTGCGGCAACAGATTTAAATGTAGCGGTGCGAAGGTCGAGGCGCAACGGTTTCACAAACCCTATGGTATGGTACATGGTTTTTTCTGGGGGAACATTAGTACCAGCCCAGCGCGCAGAAAGAATTCCAGGTCGTCCGCCAAGAAAGTCTATACAGAGGCCAGAGTCCTCTGACACACACCAAGTTTTTTTCAGATTCCAAGCAAATTCTACTTTCAAACGAGCATTCTGTTCAAAAGTAATACCAGTTTCCTCTGCCTCGTCAGTGATTCCAGCTTCTTTAAGAGATTGCATGGTAATGGGTAGTCCCACAAAGAAAGGCCTCATCTGTTCAAGCTTGCCTGGATTGTGAGTTGAAAGAATCCCAATTGTTGCCATGTTTAAGAACCGTACAGAGTATACATAAAAAATTGGACTTGGTCAATTTAATAAACCAAAAACCGCCTCATCGGCGCTTTTGGTTTATTCTACGAACGTGAGAGCTTTTCCAGTCTTGCTGCCTCGGCCAGTTCGGCCAATGCGATGAACATAATCATCATAGGTAGCTGGTAAGTCATAGTTAATAACATGACTTACATCAGCAATGTCTAATCCTCGAGCAGCCACATCGGTAGCTACTAGAATATGAACATGATTGTCTTTAAACATACCCAATGCTCGCTGACGCTTTGAATGGTTCTTGTCTCCGTGAATAGATTCGGCTTTGAAGCCTTGAGCAATAAGAATCTTAGAAAGACGTTCTACGCCATGCTTAGTTCTTCCGAACACAAGCACTTTGTTAAACTCCGGCTTCTTAAGAAGCTGTTGCAATACATCAATTTTTGTATCCCCTGGTTTAAGTTCAATAATATCTTGATCAACATTTTTTGAAGTATCCTGAACTTTAACTGAGATAATAGCGGGTTGAACAAGAAATTCGCCCATCAAACCTTGGATCTCTCGAGATAGAGTTGCGGAGAATAAAAGCGTATGTCGTTTTTGAGGCATAGCAGCAATTATAAATCGCATGTCTCCAATAAAGCCCATGTCTAACATTCGATCAGCTTCATCAAGCACAATGGTGCCGAACTTAGCTGGATTGATAAATCGTCGATTCATCAAATCCTTTAATCGTCCTGGGGTACCAATAATAAAGTGGTTTCGGCGTCGAAGTTCTGCAATTTGCCGGCCGATGCTGGCACCGCCAACAATACAGACTGAATCGATTCTTAAACCGCGAGTAAATTCTTTAAGCTCCTGGTTAATTTGAATCGCAAGTTCACGAGTAGGAACAATCACCAAAACATTTTCTGTTGGCTGGAGAAGAATTTTGTTAATTAAAGGAATAAGAAACGCAGCCGTTTTACCGGTTCCGGTGTTAGCAATACCAACTACGTCAGTGCCGCGCAAGATATGAGGAATTACCTTATCTTGAATAGGCGTTGGAGTTGTATACTTTTTGGCTACGATGCTCTTTTTGATTCGTTCATCTACCTGAAAATCACTGAAAGCATGTTCTGGAACAAAATTTTCCACCTGCTCAGTAATGACGGCTTTATTAATGAATCGAGAGATATCGATATGTTCCCCTTGTCCGCGTCGATTGCGACCTCGTGTAAACGAAGGACGACTTCTTCCAAAAGGTTTTCTGCCCTGAAATGACTGACTATTAAAATGTCTTTGCATAAATAAAAATTAAGCAGCTATTGCTACTTGTTGTTCCGCACATGAGAGATGATCGAACTACTATCGAGATGAGAGCTCTAGAACGGGTCAACTTTAGTATCTTAAGTATACTCCCAAAACCTTCATCTGTCAAATCGCTGCTAACGCATAGAGAAATCTAACTGTTTTTCAGGGATACCCTTAGATTTACCATAGGAGATAGCCTCTTTCCAAGTGTTTTTGTCGGAGTATTTAATCTTGAAGATTTTGTCTTTAAATACCACCGTTACATCATCTTTGCCTTCTTCCCAAAAATGCATATACCACGGCCCGTCATTTAGGTTTTTTCCGAGCTGTTTTATCTGATCCTCTCCAACCATAACATCGTGGAGATTCCAATCTTCTATTTTATAGCTCTTCTCGACTTTGAGACTTTTAATAACACTGGGATCAGTCAGACTGTTTTGAATAATGGTGCCTTTGTAGTTTAGACTCTCACCTTTTGGCAGCTCCAACATACAAAGATTATACTTTTTCTCCAGAAGTTCTATCGTTTCTTTTAGCTTGTCATATTTTTCTTTTGCGCCTTCAACTTTTTCAAGCACTTTTCTTAGATCATCATTTTTCTTAACTTGTCCCAGCGCAGCTTCTTTGGCAAACTCTTTGGCTTTATCCGAAGGCAAACTCTTGAGCATGTCTTTCATTTCTCTTTTTTTCTGCTCCAGTAGTTCTCTAACATTCCCACAACGATCCTTATCTTTATTTTGATTTGATTTTTGGTTCTGATATCCAATTGCGGCAAGAGCCAGAGCAATCAAAGATCCAGCCACCACATACGGCACGCTAGAATCTCCTTCCGGCTCAGTTGTAGTGATGGGTTGGACTGATACCGATGGTTGCGGGGTTGGAGTGGGACTAGGTAGAGGACGAAGTGTTGCTGTTGGCTTAGGTGGAACTGTAACCGTAGCTGTTGGCGCCTGGGTTCTAACCACACTAGTCGCAGCAGGTGTGGCCGAAATGGCCGTAGCAGCAGGAGTACTAATAGGCGCTTGGCCGCCAGAATCAGCCGTTGGTGTTGGTGTCTCTATAGCCAAAGCAAATCCAGCAAATAGTAAACTCGGGAGTAATATTAAAGACTTCATTTAATTTAGTATAAAAGTTATTTTTCAATTATAAAAGGACCCGTGAGGGCCCTTTTATAATTTATCCGTGATTAGGACTTTTTAACATTGGACGCTTTAGGTCCTTTGTCTGAAGCCTCTATATCAAAGGATACCTTGTCGCCTTCTCGGAGTTCATCCAAAGAAATACCAACAAGAGATTCCTGATGGAAAAATACATCCTTGTCGCCAGGTTGCTGGTCGTCAGGGGTGATGAATCCAAAAGGTTTTCCTTCGACTATTTTCTTAATAGTTCCAGTACTCATAGTGTTTTTGTTAATTGTTACTTTGCAAATTTAGTATTGAAGGAGGTCGACTATTCTTCCTTGTAGAATAGGTAGTTTGCCTCTTAAGTATATCAAGAATGACCAGCTTTGTCAATGGGGAAAACTATCTATTATTTGGTCTTAAATTCGTAAACGCCATTCCAGGATTCAGGCGGGTGTTCCTGGAGGTATTGGCAGCGCTCAAGATAAAGCTTGGTTGGACCGTCTACTTCGGCCCCAATAGCAAAGTGCGCAATTGCTTCATTCCACTTACCTTCTTTATAGAGCTGCCGGCCAAGATTAAAGTGATCAAGAATGTTTTTATCCAAAGGCTTGGTCATTATTTCAAAAATAATCTTAGGCTCCTTCTTTCCTTTTACGGTAATTAAATCAAGTTCTCTAATTTGGAATCGAGAGTCGTGCTCGACTGCTTTCTTAGTAGATTCAGTAATTATAATCTCTGAACCATAAACTTTGTTTAATCCTTCAAGGCGCGAACATAAATTAACCTCATCCCCTATAACTGTATAATTAAATCTAGTTTTAGATCCAAGATTACCCACCACCACTTCTCCGGTATTGATACCGACTCCGATTTTAAACTCATTAGAGATTTCTCTGGACTTCCAGTGTTCATTTAAAGAGTCCAAAGCCTTGATCATATTCACAGCCGACAAGCAGGCATCCAAAGCTTGGTTATTATTTAAAATCGGAGCTCCCCAGAAAGCCATTACCGCGTCGCCAATATATTTGTCTACCAAACCTTTGTGCTCGATCACAATATCAGTCATCTCGGTTAGGTATTCATTTAATACATGGGTTAGCTGTTCAGGAGTTAGTTTTTCCGAAATAGTAGTAAAGCCTCTGATATCAGAGAACAATATAGTAACCTTTTTTCTCTCACCGCCTAGTTTTAGTTTGGTGGGATCCAGAATCAGCTCATCAATAACATCTGGGGCCAGGTAGTGTTTAAAACTATTGTGAATAAACTTCTTTTCTTTAGATTCCAAAGCGTATTGGAACAGGATCAACATCACAGACACTCCCACAAATCCCAGATCAGCATACAAAACCGGAAAGATTATCTTTTGCCTAAATAACAAAATTGCTAACAAGTTAAGCAGCATAAATAGCAAGGTTAGATAAAGAACAGTTTTTGAAAACTTATCGACTTTAGAAATTAATACCGCGGCTAAAATACAGAAAATTAAAATTATAATAGCTGAAACTCCAAAAGGAATATTTTTATAGAAATTCTGGTGCAGCAACGTATTAATAACGTTGGCGTGAATCTCAACTCCAGGCATTAAACCAAAAGGTGTTTGAAAAAAGTCATGCAAATCCGGCGCAGTGGCTCCAATCAAGACTATCTTATCTTTGTATATTCTTTCAGGGACTTTGTTGGCCAAAAAATCACTGATAGGAAAAGTTAAAAAGGTTTTAGGCGCACCAGCGTAATCAACTCTCAAAACTTCTGGAGTTTTGAGATCTTTGTTATAAGAAGAGGCAACAACAAAACCAAAACTATAAAAACCTTCTTCAGATTTCTGAATTTTTCTTATTGTGCCGCCTTGTTCTCCTATATTAACCAGGCCCAAAGAACTCTTGGTCTTAAATATAGACAATGGTTCCACCTGCTCCTTTGTGGCGGTATTAACCTGAACAGGCAGAACAACTATAGATTTGGCGTTAAATAGAGTCGAGGCCAAAGATTGATCATCGCTTAAGCCATATCTTGAGGGTTCAGAAAAATTTACATCAACCCCAACCACTTTGGCACTTTGGAGCTTATCCAAAGCTTGAGCAAAGTTTTTGCGAGGCCATGGCCACTGGCCAATCTGATTTATACTTTCGTTGTCTATGGCAAAAACCACAATCTCGTTAGATGCAGCGTGGCCAACAAAAAATTTATCTATAATGTTCTCCTGCCAACTATCAAATAGAGATGAGTAAAGCGCACCCATTATGGCGCAATAAATGATAAGACAAATAGCCGAGACCTTAAGCAAGCGATTATTCATTATCTTATTGTAAGCGCTTTGGACAGAGTTAATTTTGCTCCAGTAGAGACGACAACAGAAACATCATACACGCCTGGACCAACTTGGTCGGCAGTTCCAACAATTGTTTCTGAACCCGAGGCAAAAAACTTAATAGAAGTTTGGCCAACTAATACCTGTTTTGCTCCAGTTAGTTTTGTTCCATTAATAAAGAAGTCTTTTGAATCTGAATTCATGCTTAAAATATTGGGCACGACTGACTTTAAAGTTGGCTCCGCAGGAGCTGGCGTGGGTGTTGGAGTAGGTGTAGGCGTTGGAGCAATAGTAGCTTTTGGTATTGGAGTGGGCGTAGGAGTTGGAACTGGCGTTTGAATCGCAGTTGGTTTTGGAGATGCTGTGGGTGTCGGACTCTTTGTCGGAACCTTCGTTGGTGTTGGGCTTGGCTTTGGCGTAGGTGAAGGAGAACCTTTTTGATTAAACTGGTACCACTCTGATTTTTTATCAGTTTCAGTGATGGATTCTGCTTTTGGAGTCCCGCCAGTGGTTACGCTACCCTTTTGACCTTGCTGAATTATAACTTCGTCCCCGATTGGTTTTTTAGTATTTGGATCTATTGATTGTACAGAGACTTTGCTCTCAGAAACCAAGACAACGGTTTTATTATTAATATAAGATACCCAAAAAGAAGTTCCCCTTACTGTTGCCACAGCATTAGGGGTTTCGATCTGATAGTACTCATCTTTTCCTAAAACTTTTTTTACGGTGGCCCAGAGATTGCCGGAGTCTAATTTAATCTTGGTTTTATTTTCTTCTTGAGTAACTAATGTAAATTCTGAATTTTTATCTACTACAGTTGTCTGGTTGGCTGACTCAATTATAGCTCGGCCAGTTAGAGATGTTTTTACAACTGATCCTTCTTTTACGGCAAGACTCCCGTTCGGGACTTCTTTAAAAGCCACCCCGGTTGGATCTTTTACATTAACCGAGTTGTTAACCACCGTTAAAACAGCGGTTGGAGTTGGCGATTGGTTGTCAGCAGTATCTGCGGGAGCATGGTTCTTAAAATAAAACACAGACCCTGCTGCCGCTATTATTACCGCAACTATTAGTACGCTTTTAAACATCTATATATTATACGACAAAACCCAGATAAAGCAACAACTCACTGGTACAGGTTAAGAGATAAGATTTTTGAGAGCACCGCCAAAAAATTCTTCAATATAGTCTTTGGCCTTTGAAGCCAGGCGCTTTGGTTTAAGAATCGTGCGTGTTGGATCATAGAGCGAAGTCCATGCATTTCTTCGGGCGAGAATTAAGTCCCGCAGCAATATGGCTGAAATTGTAGAGTAGGTCATTCCGTTTCCTGAAAACCCAGTAGCTACATAATAGTTGGGCTTTATTTCTCCTATCAAAGCCAAACCATCGCTAGGTTCCAAAATTGGGCCATCCCAGCGCTTGGTTATTTTATATTTAATATTTTTTAAAATCTTGTCTAAATATTTTTCCAGACCTTTAAAACTTTCTTTTCTTAAAGATTTGCCAAAAATATCCTTATGATCCTCTCCCCCAATAATCATCCGGTCTTTTTCTTTTCCTGAATCAATACGGAAATAATAATAAGGATTGCTGTCATCTTCGTAGATAGCTTCTTTTAATGTATTTTTTGGAATCTCAATTTCAAGGATATAACTACGGTACATCGCTTTTTTTAAATGAGTCTTCTCGTTAGTAAAAGGTTTATAGGTCGCTAAAATAACTTTGCCGGTGGTAATATCACCATGGTGTGTCTTAATGCGTATTTGACTATCTTCTGTTATCTCCAAGGCTTCAGTGTCTTCAAAAATCATGACTCCTTGCTTCTCTGCCGCTTCGGCAATCCCAAAGATGAACTGCGCCGGATTAAATTTAGCCTGGTTATGGATTTCAATATATCCATAGTTAGGAAAATTTAACGCTTTGCCATCTGTAAATATTTCTCCTTTAAAGCCCAGCTCCTTGTAGGTACGAAACTCTTCCTGAATACTTTCAAACTGTTTTTTAGTACTAGCATATAAATAATCAGAGCAGCGAACAAACTCACAAGAAATATTTTCCTTGTTTATAATTCGCTCAATCTGATCAATTGCCTGGCCGTGAGATTCCCAAACTTGTTTAGCTTCTTTCGTGCCAAAAATATCGGCGACTTTAGAATAATCAGTATCGATAACTTGCGTTATAAAAGCAGTTGTTCTGAGAGTGGCGTTGTTTCCCAACTCATCAGCCTCAACTAGCACAACTTTTTGTCCGGCTTCAGATAATAGATAGGCATTTAATAAACCGGTTATACCGCCTCCGATTACAACAATGTCAGCCGAAATATCTTTATCCAGGTTTGGATATTTTTTTCTTTTTGTTCCCTCTTCCTCCCATGTAGTAGCCATAATCTTCCCATGGTGCTCTCGAGTAATGAAATGAGGGTGAAAGAAGAACTAAGCCTGCAAAACTTTAAACAATTCAACTTCGAGATTAAATAGATCTTCCTGCATCTTTTGTAACATTTCTAACTTTTCAGAGCTTAGAGGTTCTGGAACATCTACAAGTTCCTGTATTGAAGTATCATACTTATCGTCCAGCGCTTTCCAAGCCGCCCCAAGTTCTTTTAATTTATTTGTATCCATCTAGATAGTTTATCATGTTAATGATCCCATACAATGCTAATTTATATTGTAAAAAACGCGGAAATAAGGCATAATAAGCTATATTTGTAATTCTTACTTGAGCTGCGGGATCGTCTAATGGTAGGACATCGCCCTTTGAAGGCGAGTATCTTGGTTCGAGTCCAAGTCCCGCAGCTCAAGTCGGAATTCGTCCAAGTCCCGCAGCAGTCAGAATGATTAGTAAACGAAGACCTCGGAATTTAAGTAATTAAAAAGGTCCGGAACGGACCTATGCTAACGTGGGCTCAACCATCGTTGTGACACCGTCGACATACTCGACAGGTCGACGTGCTCGATAGGTTTTCGAATCTTATCTCCATCAAGTTCTATGGGCGTCTGTAGAATGATAGGACGGTATTGGAATTCCAAGCCCAGAACGCGGCACTTAGCTTCAAACTCGGGAATAGTAGCGAGAGGGACCTCAACAAGAAAGTCGCCATTCCGGAAATGTTCTTTATATTCTGCAAACTCCTGAACACTATAATAACAACCTTGTGTTCCTTGCGGCCCAAGCAAACTATGCACCAGAGCCAGTCGAGCAAACCTCCGCATTAACCCGAAGCTGCTTTCATCTTCTTGGGTTAAAGTTGACCAGCCTCGATCTAGACTCATTCCCCTTCCCGTACTATATTCAACCAGATGCTTGAGTCGCTTGGTTTGGCCGCAGTGACTACAGTTTTTAACTCCCAAACGAACCACCTTAAGGCCAAAAGTATTCTCATATCGCCATTCAGAAGTGGGGGTTGAAGCACTCCACTGATGATCTTTTATCGTGCAAACAACCCATTTTATGAAGGCTCTGGCTTTGGATATCATTAAAGGAACGTCTTCAGACTTTAACATATTTTATTTTTTGGTCAAACAAAAAAGGCGTATCAGTACGCCTTTGGTTTCCAAGAATATGATCTGGTAAATTCAATGGATCTTAAAAATTGAACCTCTTCTAAGTTGCCACTTTTTTCTTCAAATCTGATCACCTGCTCAGTGGAATAGAGATATGCGGCAATAGCATTTGCGAACTCCTCTCTGCTTAATCTTTTTAGCCTCTTGAATACAGGATGACCAACTCGTCGGGTATAACCGTCTAAAGCGTGGCCATACTCATGAGCAACAAGAAGCAACATCTCCTCTTCAGAAAATTTATTTGTTGCGTGAGGAAATATATATATATTTCTGACACCATCACAACGTGTGTAGAGACCAGAGCAGTCAGTTATTACGTGCCAAGGCATTTTCCATATTTTAATTTCAAATTCTGGAAATCCTCTGTGTTGAGCTAATGTTTTTACTTCGTTTAATAATCTGGCGCATTCATCGTCTGGCTTACGCCACCTCTTTAATTTACTGTCTTTTTTTATAATCCTTTC
>JAIFWG010000014.1 GCA_019662005.1 Candidatus Parcubacteria bacterium | reverse complement strand
GGGAGAGAGATGCAGGAACAGCATCAATATGTTTTAGTAGATGAGCATCAAGATACAAATAACGCTCAAAACAAAGTATTAGAACTGCTTTGTAACTTCCATTCTAACCCAAATATATTTGTGGTAGGCGATGAGAAGCAAGCTATCTATAGATTCCAAGGTGCATCTATTGAGAACTTTAGATATTTTCAAAAATTATATCCAAGCGCCAATCTGATTGTACTAGAAGAGAACTATCGTTCCACCCAGCAAATTCTTGATGCTGCCCACAGCGTATTGGCCGGACCAAAACCTCTGGTCTCACAGCGGGAAAAAGGCGGCAATATTAAGCTCTATGGATTCTCAAATCCTGATACTGAACTTTATGGTGTTGCCCTGGATATCAAATCTAAGCTGGATTCTGGAACAAAACCTGAAGAGATAACTATCCTGTACCGAGATAATCGCGATGCTCTGACTTTGGCTCGGATATTAGAAAAGCTTGCTGTTCCTTTTGGAATCGAGTCCGACCAAGACATTTTATCGGACCCGGATATTAAAAAACTGCTTCTAATTTTTGATTCAGTGGCCCATTTTGGAGAGGATGAAAGACTTATCTCTTTATTGCATATAGATTTTTTGGGAATCGACCCGCTGGAAGCATATCAATTGATCAATGAAGCCTATCAAAAAAGAATCTCTATTTCTGTTTTATTGAAAACCAAGTTCCCAGCTTTATACAAAATGTATTCGGGTTGGGCCACTCTCTCGCACAATATTAGTTTGCCTGAACTATTTGAAAAGATAATCAAAGAGTCGGGCCTATTGGCTCACATGCTGGCCCAACCTGATGTGGCTGAAAAATTACAAAAGCTTAATGGTGTCTTTGATGAGATTAGAAGTTTGGTTGAAGCTCACAAAGAATATGGCCTGTCAGACTTTTTAAAATATTTAGAAATCCTCAAAACACACAATTTATTAATTAAGCGCCATATCGGCACTCACGTTGGCCGAGTTCGACTTATGACCGCCCATAGATCAAAAGGGCAAGAGTTTGGGTTCGTATACATTATCAATGCCTATGATGGTCACTGGGGCAACAAGCGTCGCCCAAACTTGTTGCCTTTACCATCAAGTGTCTACTCCTTATCAGGACTGAACCCGGGTGAAGATAATCAAAACGACGATGAACGCCGACTTTTCTATGTGGCGCTTACTCGTGCTAAAAAAGAAGTAGTAATTTCATATGCTAAGGAAAGTCTGTCCAAGGACGAACAGCTTCCTTCGCTTTTTGTTGGCGAAATCAAACCAGAGTTAATTAATCAGTTTGATGTAAGCGATTACGAACAAAGTTATCAGATAAATATATCTAAGATATTTGAACCAGCGGTTAAGGTTAACGCCGATCTTAAGGACAAGGAGTTTATAAAAGAGCTATTTAATAAAAATGGACTTTCGGTTACAGCTCTAAATAACTACCTTGATTGCCCGTGGCGGTATTTTTATCGAAATTTGATTCGTATTCCCGAAGCAAAGACTAAGCACCAGATGTATGGGACGGCAATGCACAATACTTTAAAAGAGTTTTTCGATGCACCAGAGCGAAGCAAAGAGCTTTTATTACAATCCTTTGCTCACTATCTTGAACGCGAGCCTCTTAAAGAAGCTGATTTAAAAGAGTGCACCGAAAAAGGGAAAAAGTCTTTGGCTGGCTGGTTTGATACTTATAGTAAAGTCTGGCCCAAGTCATCGCTGACTGAATTTGCAGTTAATGGGATTCTTCTTACACCCGACATTCGTATTACTGGAAAGATAGATAAAATTGAATTGATTGATGTTAATAATGTAAATGTTGTCGACTATAAAACCTCAAAGCCTAAAACCCGCGGAGAAATAGAAGGCACCACTCAAAGCTCAAATGGTGATGTTAAGCGCCAGCTCGTATTTTATAACCTATTACTGAACAAACACGAAAACGGAAAATATAAAATGCAGGCCGGAGCAATTGATTTTACGGAGCCTGATGAAAAAGGGAAGTATCACAAAGAGCTGTTCCATATTCAACCTCAAGAGGTATCAGATTTAGAAGTACTAATTAAAAAAGTTGCTGACGAGATTCTATCGCTTTCTTTCTGGGATAAAACTTGCGACGAAAAAGACTGCGAGTTTTGCGCTCTCCGCAAACTAATGAAGTAACAAAAAGCCTCGCGCGGAGCGAAGCTCTTTGCGAGGCGAGGTTCGGAAAGCCCTAAGGCAGTCCGATGTTGAGGCCAGCGACCAACTTCTTGTGGTGGTCTTCCAGGTCCGGCCCAGCCGTGACCCAGATCTTTACCACTTTGTTGGCGCTGTATTCGACCAGCGGCCCGGTGCCGGCGAAGCGTCGGGAGAACACGCCGACCGCGATCTTGGAGGTGACGGCTTTGGTGAGTATGGTCTTGTACCACGCTCCGCTGCCGCCGTTCTCGTAAACCGCGAGTAGTGTGTATCCGTGACCCGACATCCATGCCGAGGTGCCGATGCGGCCAGGGTGTGCGTCCTTCTCGACTCCGGTGCCGAGCGAGAGCGCGATCCACGGTTTGGGAGTATACACCACACCGCCGTAGACCTGACCCCAACCATCGGTTTGTGCCTGGCCCCAGGCAAAGAGGCCGACGGACTTGTTGAACGTTCTCCCGTAGAGGGAATCGATCAGCGACACGACGTCGCCGCTCTTGACCTCGGTCTCCGTTCCGACGAAGTTCTGCGCCTTTGCGGGCGCGGCCACGACGAGGAGGACCAGGGCCACGACGACGATTTGAAATGTACGCATCGCTGCTCCTTTAGGCGCTCAATTGCGCCTTGATAGACTATCTAATAAAGGTTAATTTTTCAAGATCAATTCAGCTCTTACTGTATATACTAAGTATATCATATTTTAGGGTAAAAGTCAACTGTTGATTCTTCATATATAATGTGTATTTTTCTCTTATCACTATGATAGAAACCGAAGTAAAATTCCGGGTAAAGAGTTTTAAGTCCATAATCTCGGCCCTCAAAGTTGTCGGCGCAAAGTTAATTTGGAAAGGAAGAGAAGAAAACTTTTTCTATGATACGCCAACGATGATCCTTAAGAAGGAAGATAAAACTCTTAGGCTTCGCCGCGAACCAACCGGCAAAGTCGTACTAACCCTCAAGAGTTCTTTAAGATCTGGTAAAAAATATAAAGTAAAAAGAGAATACCAAATCACCACAGATAATTTTAAAAACGCGCATCTTATTCTAACTCGGCTAGGCTACAAGCCGTGGTTTCAATACACAAAAAACCGTCAGCATTGGAAAGTCGGCAACGTAGTTGTGGAACTCGATACTTTAGGAAAAAGTAAATTCGTAGAAATAGAATCATCAAAAAAACGTATTAACGAATACGCGGCGATCTTGGGATTGAATTGGAAATCCTCAACCACCGATGGTTATATTACTCTGGCCCAAAAATAAAAGCTGCCACTAGGGCAGCACTACATCTCTTGGAACTGGTTTGCGATTGCCAAAACGTGTAGCCCACGCATTAGCACGCAACTGTTCTTTTTCTCGAGGGCTAAACTGATACTCCTTGTCACACATATCAAAAGTATCGGGCAGGTTCGGCAAGAATAAATCATCATCAGGGTTTATCGAGTAGAGCACTCCTTGTTTAAGCATCTCTCTAATATGGAGCACCGATACGTTTGGGATTAGAGAGCTCTTTAGATTAGATCCGGGACAACCTTCAATGCCAATTTCATATTCCAAGATTGTTTGGCACAACGAGGAAGAGGCATGTCTAGAGAATAGATATCCCACAGGAATTCCGTGACCAAATCGATCAACTTCTAATTCAAATAACGCAAAATTTATATTTTCGACCAAATCATTAAAATCGTTGTTAAAATTTTTAGCTATCTTTTCCAAAGAATCTTGTTCTTCTGGTTCTCTATCTACTACCCATTCCGCTACATGGCAATCTTTCTTATACTCCAAGCGCGTTGCTTCTCTATACATTTCCAAATGTTTGTGTGGTTTATTTTTTGCTTCATTACAAACAAGATCAATACCCGGGGTATATTCACGATCTGCTTTATTAAACTCTCTTATCAAGCGCACTGCTTCTGAAGATGAAACCTCACGCCCAACAGAAGGGATCAGATCAACTTCCATATGTGGATACAAATGCTCGCCGCTCTTTATTCCTTCTACAATCGCATCTATTGCTTCTCCGACAGTTAAGCCTCCAAATATGTGATACTGGGGAGCAATTCTTGCTTCACAGTAACGAAATCCTTGATTAGCTCGGACTTTTACGTATGTTTCTCCTAAAAGGAATAGCGCATCTTTGGTTTGGAGAACTTTGGTAAGCATTGCAAAACGTTCCACGATATCTTTGTGGACATTCGTCATAAAGTTCGTAATTTGATTTTGCAGATCGTGATAGTTCTTAAAATTTGGAAACGGAAACGGCAGCTTTGCCATCTTGTATAGATCTTCGAGAATACTAAGCATGGCGATTGAACCGTCCATATGGTCATGGAGCATAATATCTAGGCCCGATTTGTACAACATTGTAAATGTAACTGCACGTATGATATGGTATTTCTAATTCCTTGACAATGTGGGTCTTAGCAGCCTTTATATTGATCCAAGTCATAGATGGCATGCTCACTACAATAGGATTGAGCAGAGGTATCGGAGAAGGTAATCCCTTAGTCGCTCTATATATAAAAGAGTATGGAAGTTTTTGGGGCTTACTATTAATAAAAGGTCTTGCGATTTTACTCGGATGCTATCTTTATGAGAAAAAACGTTTACGTACGCTTAAAATTATTTTGGTAATTTATATTTTTATCGCAATTGTCCCCTGGGTGTGGTCAATCTTGTTGACCAAATGATGCATTGAAGTTAAAATCTTCACAGCACCTCCGCATGAGATCAATCACAAGAGTCCTGATATTTTTTTCACGAGACGCAGCAATCCAAGACTTAAAAAATGAAGTTAAAAGGTTAAACGATATAAAAGATGCCAAAGACGAACTCATTAAATCCTTAGAAAGAAAAATTCTATTAGACGAGCTACAGAAAAAAGTTGAACAACGGAAAAAAGAAGTACAATCAGATTCAAACCAAGCCCATTGAGGGCTTTTTGTTTTTTTGATACCATACCGCTATGTTAAGCAAGGAAATACGAGAAAAATTTTTAAAATTCTTTGAATCAAAAGGGCACACAATCGTGCCTTCATCTTCGTTATTGCCGACTGATCCTTCTGTTCTCTTTACCACTGCCGGCATGCAGCAGTTCAAACCCTACTACACTGGTGCTGCTGATGCGTCAAAAGACTTTGGATCGTTAAGCACCGTCTCTATACAAAAGTCGATGCGTACCTCTGATATTGATGAAGTTGGGGATTTAACCCACCTTACATTCTTTGAAATGCTCGGCAACTTCTCATTTGGAGGTTACTGGAAAAAGGAAGCTATTGAATATGCCCATGAATTTGTAACCAAAGAAATGGGACTCAAGATTGATTACGTTTCAGTTTTTGGCGGAGATTCTGATGTCCCAGCGGATGAAGAATCAGAACAGATCTGGAAATCTATTGATTCGAGCCTGATAGTTAAGAAATTTGGCCGCGGAGATAACTTTTGGGGACCAACCGGCAATGAAGGACCTTGCGGCCCTACTACGGAGATATATGTAAATGGAGTAGAAATCTGGAATGTTGTTTTTAACCAATACTTTCAGCATCCTGATAAAAAACTAGAACCCCTAAAGATCCAAGGCATAGATACAGGCATGGGCCTAGAACGTCTAGCAGCAGTTGCCCAAAATAAAAATAATATTTTTGAAACTGACTTGTTTGAGCCGCTTATTCAGATATTGCCTGAAGATGAAATCCCAGACAGAACTCATCGTATTATTTCTGATCACTCTCGAGCTGCTGCATTTTTAATTTGTGACGGCGTTACGCCTTCTAATAAAGACCAAGGCTACGTTTTGCGGCGTCTAATGCGACGAGTGATTGTTCAGTGTCATGTTAATGGTATCGAACTTGAAGCAATCTACGATATTTTTGAAAAAATTGTTGAGTTGTACGGCAAACATTACCCAGAGTTAGACTTTGGCAAAATGAAAACCGCATTTATCGCTGAAAACGATAAGTTCCAAAAGACATTTAAGAATGGCTTAAAAGAGATGGAGAAGCTTAGCTCAATCGACGGAACCTCTGCCTTTAAGTTGTATGAGAGTTTTGGATTGCCATTTGAAGTTATTCAAGAGGTTGGAAAAGAAAAGGCTTCTGGCTTAACACGCGAAGCTTTTGAAGAAGAGCGAAAACGCCACCAAGAAATTTCCCGTGCCGGAGCAGAGAAAAAGTTTGGCGGCCATGGCATTGTTATAAAAGAAGGGGAATTAAGTGCCGAGAATCAGGAAGAATTAAAAAAGAAGACTCGTTTGCACACGGCTACTCATATTGTAGTGGCTGCATTAGAAAAAGTGCTGGGAGAAAAGTTAATTCAAGCCGGTTCGGATATTAATACTGAACGGTTGCGATTTGATTTTAAATTTTCGCGCAAGGTTACACCCGAAGAATTAAAACAAGCCGAAAAGATTGCCAATGAGGTTGTTGAAAAAGACTTACCGGTAAGTTGGGAAGAGGTGGCAACAGACGAAGCGTTTAGCGCAGGTGCTTCTGGCGCTTTTCGTCACAAATACGGCGACAGAGTCAAAGTTTACACAATAGGAGATAAAAATAATTGGTTTTCAAAAGAAATTTGCGGCGGTCCGCACGTAACTCACTCTGGCGAAGTCGGCCACATTACAATTACTAAGGAAGAATCTGTTTCTGGTGGTAATCGCCGTATCCGTGCAACTGTGGATTAGTTTGACATTGGGTTTTAAAAATTGTATAGTTTGTGGGTCATGCTTGCTAAGTGTCTCGTTCTTTTTATGGTGGGTATTACTCTGGGATTTGGAGCATCAAAGGAAATATTAGTTTTTAGCATTATTGTTTCCTTATTGTTCATTTCAACCATGAATTTAATTGGGCATTATGATATCAAAAAGACTTTTCCGTTAATCTCTTTTAACTTGGCACTTCTGTTGGCACAAGTACCAGCCATTCACAATTTTCTGATAGACTACAGCAAACTTATCTGGCGCCAATAATGGCGCCTTTGTTTAAAATAAAAGACGCCTACTGGGGCGTCTAACTCAATTTTTCTAAAGACCTGTCTAGGCGATAAAGAGTCGGTGTTGGAAATACTGAAAGAATAATAGCTATTAACCCCCATGCTATAAGCAAAGCGCTTAGCATCGTTCCGAGCAAGAGAGGGAGTAGAATAATCCATCTCAAGATTGGGGCGTCAGAGGTGTAATTAATAAGCAAAAACTGTATTAAAAATCCTGCGAGTACAAGAACAAGACCAATCAAAATCATAATGGCTCGGTCTAATAAGCCAAAATCTCCATATATCCGCATATTTTAAAGTTCTCGGATTTATTATACAATAGTATTCTTATGAATCAAGGGTTCTGGAAACAATTAAAAAAGCCATTCTTTACGCTAGCACCGATGATGGATGTAACTGATTTGGCATTTCGGCAGATTGTTATTGAATGCGGAAGGCCAGATGTGTTTTTTACAGAGTTCGTATCGTGCGATGGCCTATGTTCCGAGATTGGCCGCCCAAAGTTATTACCGCATCTAAAGTTTAAAGAAAACGAACGGCCGATTGTTGCTCAATTTTTTGGTTCAAAGCCAGAGAACTTTTATAAATGCGCACAGCTGGCGGTAGAACTAGGCTTTGATGGCATTGATATTAATATGGGCTGCCCCGAAAACAGAGTTGTATCAAAGCAAGGCGCTGGAGCAGCTTTAATTCTAAAACCTGAACTAGCGCAAGAGATAATTAAGGAAACAAAGCGTGGTGCAGGTGATTTACCTGTATCAGTTAAAACAAGAATTGGATTTAACTCTATTAATACCGAGGAATGGATCAGTGCCTTGGTTAAAGCTCAACCAGCCGCGATCACAGTTCATGGCCGCACCAAGAAAGAGATGTCGAGTGTACCTGCTCATTGGGATGAAATAGGCAAAGCCGCAAAGATTATCAAGGAAGCGGGGATTGTTGCAATTGGTAATGGCGATGTCTTGTCTTATAAAGAAGGCTTAGACAAAGTAAAGGAGTTTGGTCTTGATGGAATAATGATCGGACGGGGTATTTTTAATAATATCTGGTTCTTTAATCCAGAAGCGAATCTGCCTGTTGGCCCGAAAGAAAGAATAAGACTTTTGAAAAAACACATAGAACTTTTTGTGGACCTGTGGGGTAAAGACAAAAACTTCGATGTTATCAAAAGGTTCATAAAGGTATATATCAATGATTTTGAAGGATCAAAAGATCTTCGCACTAAATTAATGACAAGCAAGAATCAACAGGATGTTGATATGATTTTACAAGAATATCAGATATAATATAATTAAAGTACATGTCTGCCACTAAGATCATTAATGTCCTAAAGGATGACTCGTTCGATGAGATCCTAGACCTCTTTACATCCACTCCTGCTGATGAGGTAATTTTTGTTTTACCAAAGCGCGCCCGAGCTTTTAGCAAGGAAGAACATTTCAAGCACCTCCGCGAAGAAGCCAATAAATCTGATAAAGAAGTTTCTTTCCTTTGTTCTAATCCAGATTTGAATGATCTTGCTAAGCAATATCGCTTTGATGTTTTGTTATCAAGATCGCCAGAGAAAAAAAGATCCAAAGCGCCTTCAGATGCTCCTATCAATGTAGTCAATCAAATTGAAGAACTTTACGGCGAGCCTATCACTACTGAAGATAGTGTAAAAGTTGAAGATGCTGTGGTGCTCCATGACGATTACGAAGAACCAGAAGTGGTAACCACCCGAATGGAGGACATAACTCATAGAAAAGCTGAAGAGCCACAACATGTCCAAGTGGCTGCAAGACGAGAACGAGAAGCTCCAGTCGAAATCAGTCCAAGTTTCCAATCAGATAAATTAGAACATCGAGCTATAAATGAGATAAGAGGTATCTGGGCAGAAGAACCTCGAGTCGTATCTCGCAGAAGCTATGCCTCTACTCATTCAGCTGGGCATGGATACAAAAAAGGTTTGGCTGGCTTATTAATTGCTGCTCTCCTTGTGGGCGGAGCAATCGTTTATGTTTCAACTGGTAGCGCTCAAATTAGTATTATTCCTCAAAGCCAATCTTTAGATTTTCAATTAAAAGCTAGCGCGGTTAACTCGATCTCAAGCGTAGATACTGCTAGTAATAGAATTCCTGGCCAGTTGTTTACCATCCAAAAGTCCATTACTGCTTCTTTTACCGCTACTGGATTTAAAGACGTTGCCCAAAAGGCTCGTGGCACGATTACCGTATATAACGAGCTTTCCAGCGCGCAGCCTTTGATTGCTACTACAAGATTTAGCTCTCCTGACGGATTAATATTCCGAACTCTCACCGCAGTTTCTGTCCCTGCTTCTAAAACAGAAAATGGCAAGGTGTTGCCCGGCGAAGCTAGTGTCCAGGTGATTGCGGATAAAGCGGGGCAAACATATAACATCCCAGCGGGATCTTTTACGGTTATAGCGTTTAAAGAAAAAGGGGATACTGAAAAATTTCAAAAAGTATACGGAAAATCCAGCGCTGCTATGCATGGCGGTACAAGCGGTCAGGCTAAAGTAGTAACCGAAAGCGATTACAATGCTGCCAAAGAAGCTCTCAACAAAGAACTAACCGGCACTATTAACCAGGAACTAAATTCTGAAGTAGAAGGTTTTAAAGTTTTGAGTGATTCTCTAATTAAATTTGGCGTGCCAGAAGCAAGCGCCGGTATCGATGAGGCAGCAGATAATTTTACAATGACCTTAAGCGGTACCTTGCAGACGATTGGATTTAAAGAAGCTGATGCGCTCAAGTTGGTTCAAAATTATGTTGAGAATCAATATCATCTTGTGACTTTGCCGGAAAAACTGTCTGTCAGCTATGACCAGCCTCGACCCGATGAATCCGGAACAGTTATGGGCTTCACCCTTTCTGTTAAAGGCCCAGGGTTCGCTAAGATTGATTCAAGCAAGGTTATTACCGCATTGTTAGGCAAGAAAGAGGCAGACATAAAGACCTATTTGAAAGATGTGCCTGGCGTAAAATCAGCAAAAGTCGTCCTTTCTCCTCTCTGGGTGCGTTCAGTGCCTAAAGATGCAGCCAAGGCTCAAATCCGCTTGGAGTATTAATTGTTGATCCCGCCTTTGTTTTGCAAGGGCGGGATTGACACAAATAGCGGAATTTGATAACATACTAAGGCTGAAAACTCTCTCATTCCTGAGGGATTCCCATGATTACTAAGTGGTAACCCCATATTCGGTCCTCCACTGGTTAGTGGATTTATTTTCAGTCAATTTTCGATTGACCATACAGCAAAAAGAAAAACTCAATGGCGTAGTTCTGGAGGCTTTGCCCAATACCAACTTTAAGATACAGCTTGAAGATGGTAGGGAAGTGCTCGGATATCTTGCAGGTAAGATGCGGATGCACTACATCAAAGTTATGATAGGTGATAAAGTAGCAGTCGAATTAAGCCCTGACGGAGCAAGGGGTAGAATTGTTTATCGTTATTAATAATATGAAAGTAAGAGCTTCAGTAAAAAAGATGTGCAATAACTGCAAGTTGGTTCGACGAAAAGGTCGACTCTATTGTGTGTGCACAAACCCGAAGCATAAACAGAGACAAGGTTAATCGTTTCAATAATACAGATCTATAATCATGCCACGAATCTTAGGTATAAACATTCCAGACAATAAAAAAATCGAGTACGCGTTGCCGTACTTGTATGGTATTGGAAAAAGCTCAAGCACTGTTATCTTGCGCTCTGCCAACATCGATCCTAACAAACGAGCCAAAGATTTGAGCGCCGAAGAATTAAATAAGATTCAAAAGATAATTGAAAAAAGCTATCGAGTTGAAGGAGATTTAAGAAAAGAGATCAGCGAAAACGTAAGGTTGCGAGAAGCAGGTACCTGGAGAGGTGCCCGCCATTCTCGAAAATTACCTATCCACGGTCGCTCTAAGACTAACTCTCGTACTTTGCGAGGTAATCAACGAAAGACTATGGGTTCAGGACGTAAATCAACCAGCGAGAAGACATAAGACTATGGGACAAACTTTTAAAAAAGTTTGTCCCAACGATTTCAAAAATATAACGAATACGGATCAATAACATGGGTAAAAAGAAAATCATCACAAAAGAAGATAACACTGAAGAGACCACTCAAACTGGAACTCCTTCAGGTGCAGCGAAAGCTTCAAAGAAACAAGTTATCAATGGTGTTGCCCATGTACACGTTTCATATAACAACACTTTAATCGCAATCAGTGATTCAAAAGGCGAAGTTATTGCCTGGTCATCTGCTGGTCTCCTTGGATTTAAAGGCACAAAAAAATCTACTCCTTACGCTGCTAACATGGTTGCAAAGGATTGTGTAGAGAAATCCAAGAAGTTCAATGTAACTAATATTAAAATCGTTATTAAAGGTATCGGGCCAGCTCGCGAATCAG
>JAIFWG010000077.1 GCA_019662005.1 Candidatus Parcubacteria bacterium | reverse complement strand
AATCATGCCAAAAAAGACAGCCAAGGAGTTTGTTTTATCGGTCCTCTGGATATGAAAGAGTTTTTGGTCAGCTACATTAAACCCAAACCCGGGAAAGTCATACACACCGATGGGCGAGTTCTTGGTTCTCATGATGGCGTTTACTACTATACTATTGGCCAAAGACATGGGCTTAACATTACTGACGGCGGGGGACCCTACTATGTAACAGCTAAAGACTTAAAAAAGAATATTATCTTTGTGGGAGAGAACATAGACACCACCGTTGAGAAAGCTAAAGTGGCGCACTTTAACTGGGTGAGTTCAATTAAGTTGCCTCAAAGAGTGGATGTAAAAGTTCGATATAGAGCTCGGTCAGTAAAAGCTATACTTTCCAAAAATGGTGAACTAAAATTCTCAAAACCAGAGAGAGCGGTAACGTCTGGACAGTCTGCGGTATTCTACAAAGGTCGCCAGCTACTTGGCGGTGGAATAATTGTGTGATAGATTTGCGGTATTAGTATAGTTTATGGTTCAAAAGCCTCTGAAGCTTGATGAGTTGGACCAAGAAGCACTTAGAATGTACAAAGAAGATGTGATCTACGCAAATAGATTACGAGCTTTGCGAACGGTTCTGCTCCTTCTCAATGATGAACAGAAGATCGATCCTAGAGAGCCCGTCAGTAGCTTAAGGCTTGCAATTATACAGCTAGCTCACACTGAGTTAAAAGAAAAATGGAAGTCTCGGATTCAAGATGCTAAGACTATTCTTAGACAATTTCTAGACTTTAAAGTTGTCAGACAAGCTGATACTTGCCAAGTTCTAGACAGGCTTATAAAAGAAGAACTGAATGAGTTTATGCCCCTCTTTCATCCTCGTCCCAAGTTAAGGATTGAGGTCAAGAAGGCTCAATAGACTCTCACCGGTCATTTCGACCGGTTTTTCAATCCCCATAATCTCTAAAATTGTAGGCGCAACGTCTGCCAATAAGCCAGCAGCCTCATTAAATTTAGGCGAGCTTTCTTTTTTATATTCTGCCGCAATAACATGAAATGGTACCGGACTAGGATCGTGCCTGGTCTCTTGCTCACCAGTTGAGGAATAAGTAAGAGACTCAGCATTACCATGGTCCGCAGTTATAATCATCACCCCGCCTTTTTCGAGAACCTTGTCTCTAATAAAACCTAGAGCCATATCAACGGCTTCTATGCCTTTAACAGTTGCCTCAAAGCCTCCTAGATGCGCTAGCATGTCGCCATTGGCCAGATTGGCCACGATAAAGTCGTGTGATCCTTGGTCCAGCTCCATTGCAACGCGCTGGGCAATATCCGCAGCACGCATTTCAGGGTGCTCGCTAGGGCTTTCGAGCGATTCAATAAAAACATCTTGCTCGCCTAAGAATGGCTCATTGTGAAGGCCATTAAAAAAATAGGTGACATGAGCGTACTTTTCTGTCTCTGCGATATGAAAATGTTTTTTACTATTATTGCTTAACACTTCAGCTAAACAATTTTTAATTTCGGGCGGAGGAAACAACACGTGCAGATTTGGCGTTTCTAAATACTGGGTCATTGAAGCTACAAAAATATTTTGAGGTAAGACGCGTTCAAATTCTTTAAACTCGTCATCAACTAAGACGCGGGTAATCTGGCGCATGGAATCTTCTCTGAAATTTATAAATATAATTGCGTCTCCAGATTTTATGACAGAAGGATTTAAAACTGTTGCCGGCAAATTTGCATCAGTTACACCTTGCTCATGGTAAGTATTGATTTGAGAAATAATATTCTGGGTTACCGCACCTTGATTACTAAAGAGTAAGTCATAAGTTGCTTTGGTATTGTCCCAATGGTTGTTTCGATCCATGGCAAAGTCTCGGCCAATTAAAGTCCCAATGGTATCTACAGAGGTAATGGTTAGCAGCTTTTGGATAAGAGAAACGCTTTCTTTAAGTCCGGAGTCTCGGCCATCTGTAAACAAGTGCAGCTTATAAGCAAGATTTTGTTGCTTTGCGAATTCTATAAGCGCCTGAAAGTGGTTAAAGCTGGCATGCACCGCACCGGAGGTTAATAATCCAGCGATATGTAAGGTGCCCTGACTTTTTAATACATGTCCCGCAAGTTCAATTATGACTGGATTAGATCCAAACTCTCCATTATCAATGGCTTTATTTATACGAACTAAATATTGAAAAATCACTCGCCCCGCTCCGAGAGTGAGATGTCCCACCTCGCTATTGCCGGCCTCTCCAAACGTCATACCAACCGCTCGGCCTGATGCCTGCAGTAGTAGGGCGGGATAGTTTTGAGCCAGATCGTTTAAGTTGGGAGTTTGCGCGTTAGCAATTGCGTTGCCGAGCTTTTGTTTGGAGTAACCCCAGCCATCTAGAATTGTGAGTACCACTGGTCGCATATACATAAGTATATAGTATCCAGGGAATTTAAATAAGGTCTGTGAATAGCAAAATTTGCGTAAAATCTAGGTTTTCGGTATAATAGACTCATTAAATCTTAATTTTACAGTTTCGTACAAACCAGATCGTTGCGATGTACATAACTTTTAACCACAATGTTTTTAGGACTGAACCCGCTTTTAGTGGTTCTTTTAGCTG
>JAIFWG010000076.1 GCA_019662005.1 Candidatus Parcubacteria bacterium | reverse complement strand
ACGTAATTATTGCAGCAATCATTCTTTTGATTGGAATCTTGGTTGCAAAGTTCTTGGAAGGTATAGTTCGTGCTTCGGTAAAGGCAGCTGGTTTGGCATCAGGAAACTTTCTCGGTGTCCTTACTAAGTGGTCTGTATTTGTATTCAGTTTATTAATTGCGTTAAACCAATTAAGAGTCGCACAGAACATCATCAATATTGTGATAACTGGTCTGGTCGCAGCCGGCGCCTTAGCGCTCGGATTATCATTTGGTCTCGGTGGTGCAAAGCACGCCGATGAGATGATAGGTCATCTCAAAAAGAGGATTGGCGAATAGCCAATAAAACTAAAAACCGCCTGATGTGGCGGTTTTTAGTTTTATTGTTTCAGGAGCATTAACAATCGTTCGTAGATTTCTTTGAACATTTGATCCACGGTGTCTTGATCGTTTTTAGAGAATTTAGACAAAACAAAGTCCTGCACAAATTCATCGCGCTGGTTTTCTGATTGTTGTCGAGCCTTGTGCAAAGCCTTAACTGCAATGCCAATTCTTAACCGGTAAAATTCTTTTGTCTTTAGTGCTTTGATGATGGACTCGATACCTTTGTGGCCGCCAGAATTTTTATTAAAAGAGTTTTTGAAGCTTCCAAATTCGATATCCAGATCGTCTTGAACAATAATCACATCTTGAGGTTTAACTTTATACATCTTGGCGAGTTTGCCGACCACATCACCGCTCTTGTTTACATACGATAGTGGCTTTGCAAAAACCACGGGAGTTTTGTCTATTTTAGATTTTGAAACCAAAGCATTGGAATTTTTGTCCAATTCAAAGCTATTTGATTCGACTTTTTTTGCGACATAATCCAAAAACATGAACCCGATGTTGTGACGGGTATCTTTGTACTGTTCTTCAGGATTACCAATACCGACTATTAATTTCATATAGCTAGTATAGTCATTTGATCTTTTATTTCCAAATTGACTTAGATTAAAAAAGGTGTTATTTTATTGCCGGTTCATTATTTATGGCATTGCGTCACGAACTTCAAGAAGCGGTAAGAGTTTTCAAGGCCGCGGAAAGGGAAAAAAAAGAGGCAGCCAATAAGACACAGTACCAAATTGATCGAAAAACAGCAGAACCTCTGTCCTTGGATATTATTGAAAGAATAAAAATTAAATCTAGGGAAGCCGCTCGGTGGGGCAGGGAAGCGGAGACAGTGGTTATTAATCCGCTTGCAACATCGGGAGAAAACCAAGCCTTTCAAGATTTAATAAAGGAGTGGGCTCAAAAGGAATCTCTGACGGTTGATTTTGATCGTTCAAGGCAAAATTACACAATTATAATTAGGTGGCATGATCCAGAATATGGTTACCGGTAAATAGCCGGTTTTTTCTTGTTTGAATTAACTTAAAATTATGTTAAAATAACCAAATGACTAATGAAAACCCTCAATTAAGAGGCTCTCGCAATCTTCGTGAAGAAATTCTCTCGTTCATTTGGGAAACAGTAAAAATCGTCGCCATCTCTCTGGTTATCATCATTCCGATCCGTTATTACCTGGTTCAGCCTTTCTTTGTTAAGGGAGCATCGATGGAACCTTCCTTTTTGGATGGCGACTATTTATTTGTAGATGAGTTAAGCTACGAGCTCGGAGATCCTCAACGCGGAGACGTGGCAGTGTTCCGCTATCCATTAGATAAAACTCAGTTTTTTATTAAGCGTGTTATAGGTATGCCCGGTGAGACAGTTGAAATTAAAAATAATAAGGTTATTATTTACAGCAATGCAAATCCAAATGGCTTTACGCTAAATGAGCCATACCTGGGTCCCGAACAGCAAACATTGGGGGATATGCGCACCAAACTTGATGATAACGAATATTTTGTAATGGGAGATAATCGATTGTTTAGTTATGATTCCAGGCGCTGGGGACCAGTCAATCGAACATTGATTACTGGCCGAGCAGCTCTGCGTCCATGGCCGTTCACTCGCGCGTCTACTATTTCTCGAATTCACTATTAATAATATGAGCAAACAAAAACCAAAGCAGGTGCAATCAGTAAAAGGCATGCATGATATTTTGCCTGAAGACCAAAAGTACTGGCGATATATTTTAAAAAAAGCAGAAGGACTTCTTGAGTATTATGGATTTGAAAGAATCGAGACTCCCATCTTAGAATCAACGGAGTTGTTTACCAGATCGGTAGGGGAAACATCAGATATCATAGAAAAAGAAATCTACACTCTCAAAACAAAGGGCGGAGACTCTCTTGCTTTGCGACCAGAAGGCACAGCTCCCGCTGTCCGTGCATATTTAGAAAACGGAATGAATGTGCGTCCACATCCAGTTAAGCTTTACTACTGGGAACCAATGTTTCGTCACGATGAACCCCAGCATGGCCGCTACCGGCAATTTTATCAATTGGGACTTGAAACTATTGGCGACGCTTCTGAAGCCGTCGATGCTGAGTTAATATTTCTTGGATACAGACTCTTAGAATCTTTAGGCTTGGATGGCTACAATGTGCACATAAAGAGTATTGGCGACCAAAACTGCCGTCCCGCATACATGAAAGCTTTGCGTGACTATTTTAAAAATCGTTCTAAAAAGCTTTGTG
>JAIFWG010000075.1 GCA_019662005.1 Candidatus Parcubacteria bacterium | reverse complement strand
AGCCCTGAGCATGAACAGGGATGAGCCAAACAAATGCAATCAGGGCTCCAAGCAATATAAGAATAAAAATTAGTTTATGTAATTTACCCATAAGACCTCAATAGTATACTATACATTTTTTAATGAACCTAGTCTGATTGTAACACTGACGAGAAGGGCGGTTATAAACTTTGTTCCAGTTGTGCAGCAACACGCTGAACTGTGTTTGCATATGAGTTACAAGGAGCAGTTGAACATTTAGCATTACCGCTATAATAAGCTTTTGAAGCCGCGATTTCGGCCGCACGGGTCTTTCCAGTTGCGCCGCCTCGGGCAAGCTTAACAGCGGCCGCAGTAAAGGCATCTTCAATATTCCATGGGTTGGCCACTGTGCGGCCTACAAGGCGGGCAACCTCTGTGGCATACCCAACCCAAGTTGAAGGGATAAATTGTGCTGGACCCATTGCGCCTCCCCAACCATATCGTCTTCCATTAACATATTGCGGGCAAGACACCGCTGTAGTATCAGGATTTAAACCCAAAGCTGCTGTTATATTAAGGAATGGTTGAAAATCTCTTGGATTCATAATGTTGCGCCAGCTTTTTGCAGTTGGATCTTCTGCTCTGTTGCATTTACCGACATTCCTACCCAGTCCAGATTCGACTTCAAGCTCTGCGATAAGAAAGGCGGGCCTTATGCCAGTAGAGATTGCGGCTAAATTGCCATATTTGACAGCATCTTCGGCAGTAACACCGTTTTGTTGTAGATAGTAAATTTCATTTTGGATTCTTTGAATATCAGTCTTGGATTTTTTTAGTAACTCTTGGAATTTAGACTCTTGCCCTTTTGTATCTTTAAGTAATTTATCTTTTTGAGCTTTAATGCTGTCTAGATTTCTTTTTTCAATTTCAACTAGATTCTGTTGTTGCTCCAGTTCTGTCTTTTTATCTTCCAGATCGGCTTTTTTATCTTCTAGGTCAGTTTTTAAAGACTGAATATTATCAATTGCAAGCTTTAGGTTGTCTTGAGTCTTCTTAACACTGTCTAAGTCCCCAAAAAAATCTGACAGTGTTTCATGTTTAAGCAAAATAGACGTCAGACTCTGCTGATCATTCTTATAGAGTATCCTAATGTATTGTCCAAGAACCTGCTGATCTTTGAGAATATCTTTTTCGGCCTCATTAATTCCTGCCTGAGTAGTATTAATTTCCAGAGTTGTCTTAGAAATAGATAAGTTTAAACTTTTTAACTCAAGAGTTACTTGGCTAACTTTGGCATTTAAGCTGTTTACTTCTCCTTGGAGTGTTTGAGCCTGTGAGTGGATAGTATCAATCTGCTGCTGATACTGATCAATCTGACGCTGAATCTCCTCAATTTGCGAGTTTTTATTGGCTATATCGTCCTGAACAGCTGCCCGAACAAAAAAAGGCAGAGCAGCGCCGAGTAAAGCCATTGGAATAATAGTATGCCGCAACCAGTTCATAACATTCACTATATCAAAAAAGTGGATAATCGTTAATTAATAATTGGTATAATACAATAGTGAGAAATTATCTACTCAAATCGGGAGTCATCGCATTAACTTTATTGAGCTGGAGCGGCTTTACTTTTGCAGAAACAAAACCTCCAATAATCAGCGAGCCAGTTATCAAAAATCTGGGCGAAGGCACATCCGTTGATGTGACATGGTCTGGTAGTAAAGTCTGGGTTGTTGCAAAGCAAGGCACAAAAATTAACCTCTATAGCGGTACGAGCGCATCAGATCTTGCAATCTCCAAATCATTTAACCTCCCTGATTCTAGCGGAGTGTACCCGCGGATAACAGTTTCTGGAAACACTATCTGGGTTGCCTACAGAGACGGGAATAATCTAAAGCTTTGGAGAAGAGATACTAGTCAATCAGAATCTATTCCAGGCGTTGACGGCTCTTCCCCCGCTTTAGGCGAAGACATGGTGGCTTGGCAAGGCTCAGATAGCAATTTCACTGTTTATATAAGACCGCTCTCTGGCGGACAAGCTTCAGAAGTAAAGCCGGGCACCCCAACGGGCATTTCTCGTATATACAATGGCGACGTGATCTCAAATGATTATGATTTAAATTTTGTTCCCTGGGGTACCGTTCCGGCTTTGGCAGGCAATCTAACTGTAGCCCAAGGCCAAAATGGGGGTACTATAGGCAGATTTGATAATGATGCGTCTAAAGAATTTAAAATATTTGGAAATCAAATTAGTTTTAGTCCAAGAGTCGCCGTAAGCGGAGACAAAATTGCAGTCGCAACTTGGGGTTCTAGCGGAACAGGAGTACGAGTTGCTACTTTTTCAAGCTCGCTTGTTAAACAAGATCCTAAAAAAACCATTCCTCCTTTTGCTCCCGGTGCTAGCTTCACCGCCCCCACCGATGGCTTGCCAACTGACTTGGGTTCTTTAATTGTTTCAATTTTCCTTTGGTCATTTAGAATACTAGGCGTTGTAATCTTTGTTAGATTTTTCTGGGCTGGATTTATGTGGTTCACGGCAGCTGGTAATACCGGCACAATAGGCCAAGCACAAAATATTATGAGGCAAGCAGCTCTTGGTGCATTCATCCTATTTGCTGCATATTTAATATTATTTACAATTCTCCTCTC
>JAIFWG010000074.1 GCA_019662005.1 Candidatus Parcubacteria bacterium | reverse complement strand
TGCACATGGTTGAAACTATTAACAAATACCAGCAGGTGGTTCGTCGTTTGGTTCAAGATTTGGGTCGCGAACCTATGCCAGAAGAAGTTGCCAGCGAAATGGGCGTAGAAGTAGACAAGATCCGTCACATTATGAAAATCTCCCAAGAGACTATCTCGCTGGAGGCTCCAGTAGGAGAGAATGATGACGAAGGAGATAGCAATCTCTCAAACTTTATTCCCGACGATGATTCTATTTCACCCTCTATGTCTGCCGCTCGAAAGATTTTAAAGAGTTACTTGAACGAAATTATTGCCGACCTCACGCCTCGAGAACAAAAGATTCTTGATATGCGATTTGGATTAACTGATGGCGTAACCCATACTCTAGAAGAAGTGGGCAAAGTATTCTCGGTTACTCGAGAACGTATTCGTCAGATTGAAGCAAAAGCACTCGATAAGATTCGTCAGCACCATAAGCTTTCAAAGTTGAAAGGCTATGAATAAATCAAAATCCGCCCTAGGGCGGATTTTGATTTATATAAAGTAGAAGGGTTACCCTTCGGTCTCTTCTGCAGTATCTACAGAACCTCCGATTAGTTTTTGCACTGCTCCAGGCAGATTTTTCTCGAGCCATTTTGCCATTTCTTTCTCGTCTTTTAAAATAGTTCGACACATGGAAATAACTTTTCGATCCTTAACGGTTCTAGCCAAGCTAAGAATCGCATTGTAACTGGCCATCTCAAGATTTTCTGCTGCATAATCCGAGATAGCGTTTTTGACCAACATATCATCTGAACCTCGTCCCATGATTCCGCCAAGAGCTCCGGTGATTTCGCCGGCCATCTCTTTTATTGTAGAAACATCTCCTCCGAGTCGCTCTAGATTTTCTCTGACCAACTCCGAGTGGTTTCGAGTCTTTGTTAGATGATCTTCAATCTGAACCCTGATCTCGGGATGCCCCTTTGCATCCTCGGCATGGCGCTGCAGAACATCAATCAAAGACTCCTCCATAGCATGAGCCCGCTGTAACCATGAAACCATCAATTCTTTTGGATTTTCCATGCCACATATATAACCAGATTAAATTAGATATATATGAACAAGCTTTTGGTTGGGTTGCCCGCCACAGATTATCAAATACAGCGAAGGTTTTAAAAAAAGACCCCCGAGGGGGTTTAATTTTTACCGCTTGTTGTAAAAAACTCTTTCATCCACGTATATTGAGGAGGATACTTTTTCAAATAATTAGGATCTAAAATATATAAACAAAATGATTCCGCAAAATCTTCAGCGGCGCCCCGGAGTTCTGCGTATGGAGTTGTCTTGGAAACAATTTTCCTGTTATAGGCCTCAGAAATAAACTTTTCTAGTAAGTCTAGTTGGTATTCATACACATGGCCTAATTCGTGCAGAACAAGACCCAACTTTTCGATCCATGAAAACCCATTCACGACTAATGGGTCCCATGTCATCCAATCCGCTCCTTCAAAGCTAGGAAGGAGATTAATATATATAGCGCTGGTCCCATATTGGTTTTTTGCAATTCCTGTGGGCCAAGCTGTGCGGTCTATAAAAAATAGAACTTGTACGGGCTTATTTAATTTTTCTACTGCATTATCAGGCAGCAGGGCAGCAGCTTTGCAGACTGCTACCTTCCAGATTTTAATATGAGAGTTAATCCATTCTTTGTCGGGTCTGGGTAGGTTTTCATCTTCTGGACGCGAGACAAGATCTCTAGAATCAAAAATGGTCATAACCGAATCATCTACAAAACCCAAGAATCTTATAGAAATCATTCGCCTGGATTCTTTATTTTCGCATTGTCCGTACGCCATGCCAGGTAAGAGGAGGGCTAATAGAAAAAATGTTGTGATTTTCAAGGCACTTGTACTAATTCGAGCTTATCAAACTAGCTGATAGATACAATACGTTCAGGTTGAATGTATAACATTTTGGTGTTATAATTTGCATGCATTATTATTCCGCGGTAGCTCAATGGTAGAGCGGCTCCCTGTTAAGGAGATGGTTCCAGGTTCGAGTCCTGGCCGCGGAGCATTAAGGGTTCGCAATGGTTATAGATATAGAGTTAACTTTGAATAGATTTGGTTTTGGGAAAATTTCTGAAAATAAATTTCAGCTGTTCTGTTTCAGATTTTCGAAATGGAAAATCCCTGGCAAACATTCCATCTCTTTTGAAATAAACTGGCGATCTATAAAATAAGTTCTAATATCATCTACGCTCCGGAGCATCTGTTTGACAATACCCTCAAAAGAGGGTATTGTCATTTTATAAGGTGATTGATAGTGGACCAAAATCGTGTTTATTGTGGTACTTGCGGAAGCAGTTTAGTCCTCATTGATGATCAATTTCATCGATTCGACACCGGTACAGGGAAACCTATTCAGGTAAAAGCTTGTTCCAAACGCGGTTGTCCAGAATACTGCCTGGCTCGAGGAGGCCATAGAGCAAGTCTCTTTAACCAAACGATTTTTGGCGTCGGTCCTTGTCTGACTTGTCCCTACACTCCTGACTGATTCTAAGCTCCGCACTAAGAGGCAACGCCTCGTGTGGAGCTTCTTTATTTCAAAACATAAAGCCGCTCCATGGATTTATTGACTAATAAATAATAATACTTTTCCC
>JAIFWG010000073.1 GCA_019662005.1 Candidatus Parcubacteria bacterium | reverse complement strand
GGGCCAGGAGGATGATTCCGGAATGGGCATTGTCGGCCACCAGAGAAGTAATGGCTTCCCTGATTTCTGACTCCTCGGCTTCTATGGTATCCAAAAGCTCGCGCATGCCCACAGGCTTGCTTGCGACAAATAGCACAGAAAGAATTATTGATTTAAGCTTGGGTAAGTCCATGTCAGTCGCCCGCGAAGACTCTAATTCGTTCTAATAATTATATCCGAGAAATGTTCGCTTTGTTCCAGTGAGACTATTCGCTGTTTGGTGAGCTCAAGAAGTGCCAGGAATGTAACTATAACATCTGTTTTGCTCTTGGCCCCGTGCAGTAGGTCCGAAAGCGAGGTCTGGACTTTGCCCGCGATGAGTTGCTGGATGTGGTTGATCTTTTCCGAGATGCTCACAACTTCTTCCATGACTTTTTCCGGAAGCTTCACGATTTCTTTGAGTTCGGTAGCGAGGTGCTTGAGGCTCTCGTGCAAAGCAGTGATTGTGGCATCGGGATCCGGGACAAAAGTCGTCCTGTCGGAAAAATCAACTTCCCGTGCCCAGGATTGGTAAGATTTGAGGTCCATCCGGCGGAGGAATTTTGCAACTTCTTTGAATTTTTTGTAGGTTAGGAGTTGTTCCGCCAAGTCATACGCTGCTTCTTCCTCTTCTTCCCCAAATTCCAGATTTGGGAGGAGGGCTTTGGATTTGATGACCAAAAGTTTTGCCGCGATTATGAGGAAGTCTGCAAGGTTGATAGGGTTTTTTTCCTCCAGAGTACGGACATAATTCAAAAATTGCTCCGTGACATTGGCCAGGGACAATGCGGTGATATCCATCTGCTGCTGTTCTATAAGCTGGAGGAGCAGGTCTAGCGGCCCTTCGAATTGATGTTGTTCAAGTTTTATGCGCATAGGTTTCAGGCGTCGGGCAACAGGGCTGATGCCTGCTCCCTGATGCCTTATTTCTTCACTGCAAAGTTTCCTGCTACGGGATTCTCGAGTTTCAAATAATCTTTCGTATTCATTACTACTGATTCAGTATATGATCCTGCGGGCAGATTTAGTTTTTTGTTCTTCAATAATTTCTTATCGATAAATACCGGAAGCTTATAAAGCGAGCCGAAAGGGGCGATAAGCCCAATCTTGGTCTTAAGCTTAAGCTTGATATCTTTTTCCTTGGCCATAGAGACTTTGTCTGCCGTGAGTTTACCGAGCGCCTTGAAGTCGCAGTTATTGCCCGCAGGCAATACAGCCAAGTAAAGGTTTTTTTTGCCCTTGAGCAACACAGCCTTCACGACTTCTGTGAGTTTTATATCTTGCGTCTCGGCTGAATCAAAAGCGGTGTACACTTTTCTGTGTTCCACCACTTCGTATTTGGTTTTATTTTGTTTCAGTAATTTTTCGAGTGTTTTGGATATAGGCATTAGGGGCTTGAGTTACAATTAAGTATGGATTGGTCGAGAGTCGAGTATAGATGGAGTGCAGCACAATAAACATAATATTTATTGTTGTTGGAATCAGTAATTATAAAGTATTTAACCCAGCCATTACCTGTATTTTCATCGAAAACACCACTTAAACCATACAGTCTCAAATAGACTGTCTTAATTAATATATACTCAGTCTTATCTGCAGGATGGAGATTGTTAGTAACAGTAATATACCCTCCGGCTTCCTTAATAGTTGGAGAGCAGTGATCATTCCCAGCTAATACATATGGGTTTGATTTAAATTCAAATTTTTTATTTTGTGGGTCATTTGGTAAAGCTTCGTGTTCACGTTCATTACAAGGAGGGAAAGTTAATCCGTAAAATGGAAAATAAAAAAGTAATAAGCCCAAAATTATAACTAGGATTGTATTCTTTTGCCAAAATTTAAGATTTTTCCACTTTTGAACTAAGTTCATATTTATTTTTTGATTGCAGTTGTTATTAGTAGGTCTCTGAAGGTAGGAGTATAGATTCTGTAAAGTTGACCCTTGGAATCTTTTACAAGATAATACGGATTCCAAGAATCTCCTGCATCAACACTGCCAAGTCCAACCTGTCTGAACATATATGCAGTTTGGACTGTGAATGTTTCGCCCTTGGCAAATGATGACCCATCTCCAGAATAAGTGCTTTCTGTTATTCGAAGATTTGTTTTATTCATAATCGGAGTACAATAATCAGATGTGCTGGTTGAATACTTTGCTGTATCTTTAAAAGTAAGTTTTGTATTTTGTAATTCCTTTGGAATTTCAGATGTTCTTTCATCTTGTCCGTTGAAAATTCCACCGCAAGATGCGCCTTCCAAGAGCATATTTCTTATCGAAAAAAATAAAACAGCAGCTACTGCAAGTAGGATAATAAAGAAATACGAAAGGATTTTTATTGCTTTTTTCATTTTTTATTCTTGTATTTTGTTAATGCATTTAATGCAACCCTGAATTAGATTCAGGGTCTGTGTTTTTGAGATCCTGACTTCCGTCAGGATTGCGAGTAGTCGTAGGTGGCTCTTGCGGTGGCGTTGGTATATTGCCTATCAGGGCGAGAAAATTCAGAGTAATTATAAAAGCGTTGATCCACAGGAATGGATTGGGTTTGTAGCCTGTGAAGATGGCGCCTGCACCAAAGACCAAATATGCAACGCTTAGCGCTACTGCAACAACTCTCTCATTTTCCCC
>JAIFWG010000013.1 GCA_019662005.1 Candidatus Parcubacteria bacterium | reverse complement strand
GGGGAATCATCGGATCGCCGCATTCTCTATTGTTCTGGTCGGAGCAATTCTCGTGACTAGGCTCGGTGTTCTTGTGCATGATCCAAATCCGGCTTTCATGGGCATGGAGCTTCACCATTTTGATTATGGAATTCTCATTCTCTTAATCAGCGCCCAACTTTCATTGTTCGGCCCCAAAAAATTTCGTGATCTTTATATTTTTGCCACAGCAATCGGTTCCGGCCTTATTTTGGACGAATATTGGATAATCAGGCATGGCGCGGCACATGCCGCCACCCGAGCCCAAGAATATAACTCCACGATCTTTTCAGTTATGCTATTATGCTCAGCGGCGATCTTAGTGCCTCTCTTTATAGGCTCGATCGTTAAACACCGACGGAACAAGAAGCAGTAGAAGAGGAGAGATGGCTCGTGTGGTCGCAAACGACCCATGAAACCTTGGCTGAAATAGGAGAGATGGCTGAGTGGTTGAAAGCAGCGGTTTACTAAACCGCCAAGCTCGCAAGAGCTTCGTGGGTTCGAATCCCACTCTCTCCGCACTAAGCGAATCGCTACATATGATATACTGTTTGTATGTCAAAAGGGGGGATTATCGTCAAAGCAGAAAGGTTTGAAACTCATCACAGGATTGCAGTTTTCTGTGTCATTCTTGTGGGAGCCATCCTATTCACTCGAGTAGGGGTTTTGTTCCACAATCCAAATCCTGTTTTCTTGGGAATGGAACTGCACCATTTTGATTACGGAATCTTCCTTCTTATAATAAGTGCCCAACTAGCACTCTTTGGTCCCAAGAAACTTCACTCCCTATATGTACTCCTCGTAGCAATCGGTTCGGGTCTAATCTTAGACGAATACTGGATGATCAGGCACGGAGTAGCTCATGCGGCAACACCAGCCCAAGAATATAATTCAACCTTTCCATCAGTACTAGGATTAACAATGGCAGCAGTCTTGTGCATACTCTTCGTAAATTCTGTTATAAAGAAGAGACGAGCCAAGTAATCATCCTTTCGCAATAACAAGGGCGCCCACATAGGAGGCGCCCTTTAGTTTCAATATTCGAGCACACTCATTTAATGTAGCTCCCGATGTACAGACGTCATCAATCAAAAGAATCGCTTGTCCTTTAATATCACGGGTACAAACAAATTGCCCTTCAGAGTTTTTCTTTCTTTCTTCGTGAGACTCGATCTCTACTTGTGCTGCTTTGTGAGCAGAACGGATAAGCAAGCCTGGTTCAGTCTGCAGTTGATATAGATTCCCCAGTTCTTCTGCAATAAGTTCTGATTGATTAAATCCCCGCCAATTTAATCTGTAAGAATGAAGGGGCACAGGAACCAATAGGGGGCTTTGGCCAAAAGGCAAATAACCTCTCCTTGCGAGCTGTTTAATATATTTTGCCATTATCACAACAAGAGAACTCGATACTTCGGAAATAAATTGATATTTAAAAGCTTTGATTAGAGCCTGGATATCCTTGTTTTTAAATTCTGTAGCCGCAAATAACTGGTCGACAGAGCATTCTTCTTTGCAAAATGGACACGTGCGGCCTGCAGAAACTTGAAGGCCGCACCCTATACAAGAAAAGGAGCCTTTTAGATCAATGGTATTGAGGCAGGACGTACACGCATAAGCATTTACATATTCTCGGCACAGCAAACAGCGTTTAGGGAAAATAATATCGGCTAGCCACGAGAGAAGATGGGGATAAGTAACAGACATGGTATGGTATACTAATTTTGAATCATTCCCTCAAATGGCTTTTAACCTTTTCGGATCAAAAAGTAAACTAGGTATTGATATTGGTACGGCTTCAATCAAGATTATCGAGCTTGAAAAAAGAGAAGGTCGTTTTGGATTAGACAATTACGGACTTTTTGCTTTATCAAATGTAAAGGGCGGTCCGCAAGGAGATCAAAGTATTCTCAAATTACCTGACGACGAAATTGCTTGGGGAATTAAAGAAGTGCTCAAGAAGTCAAAAATCAGCGCTCGAGATGCCGTGGCCTCCATACCTTCATTCTCAACATTCTCAACAGTAATTGAAATGCCGTATCTTTCAGAACAAGATTTAGCCAAGGCCATGCCTTTTGAAGCTCGCAAATACGTTCCTATCCCTCTGGATGAGGTTGTGTTGGATTGGTCTATTATAGGAGTGACGGGCCAGGGAGCTCGACCAACAGTAGAAGTTTTCCTTGCTGCGGTTCCTCGAAGCGAGACGGTTAGGTACCAAAATATTATGAAAAATGCAGGGCTAAACTTAAAAGCTTTGGAGCTAGAGAACTCTGCATTAACCAGAGCTTTAATAGGAAATGATTTGTCCCCGACTGTAATTGTTAATATAGGAGGTAGGAGCACTTCCATACTTATCGTAAATAAAGGATACGAACGTTTAAGCCACAACTACGAAGTGGGGGGATTTGAAATTACCAAAACCATTGCCCAATCTTTGAATGTAAATATTGAAAAAGCGGAGGAATTAAAAAAGAAAATGGGGCTACAACAGGTAGACGAAAATATTATAAATGACGCCATGAGCTCTCTTATAGATATGATGGCTTTTGAAACAAAAAAGACTATAGAAAATTACGAAACAGAAAAAGGGGTTCAAATATCGAGAATATTGCTAGTGGGAGGAATGGTAAATATGCCGAACTTCCTTCGCTACTTTAAAGAAAAGATTGGCAGAGAGGTGTTTATAGGTAACGCATTTGCAAGAGTTGTTTATCCAAAAGGCTTAGAGAACGCGATCGGTGAATTGGCTAGCACATTTGCAGTAGCGGCTGGATTAGCAATGAGAGAAGTGTAGATGACGAGGTTTATGTTGATAACAATTACACCATAACGTCAACAATTGGTATAATTATTTTAATATGGCTAATGTGGGGGGACTACAACTACTTCCAGAAACCAGGAAAAGGATAGAAGTAAATATTCCTGGAGAAAACCGAATGCTTAGAATCGGAGTTATTCTTTGCATTATAATAGCTCTTATTTCAGGTGGACTTTTTTGGTATCGAAATTCTCTAAGTCAAAAGTTGGCTAATGCCGACCAAGATTTAACAGCTTTAGAAGGACAGCGCAATAAAAAAGGAGAAGAGAACCTTCTTACTCTACACAGACAAATAGATCTGATCTCTCAATTGCTTAAAAACCACTTATACTGGTCTATAGGTTTTTCTAAGGTAGAGTCGCTCTTACAAAGCAACGTTCAATTTAAATCAATCTCCAGCAATGTTAGCGACGCAACCTTTGCATTCAGAGCAACTGCCAACGACTACCCAACTCTTGCAAAACAACTAGCTGCATTCGTGGCTGATAATTCAGTTAAAGATGTAAGTCTTGGAGGAGTGACGGTATTAACAAATGGAAAACTAGATTTTAGCGCCAGAATTCAATTTAATCCAACAGAATTCCTTAAAGCAAAATGAATCCCTCAAGAAATTACATAGGAGCGGTGTTAATTGCGGCAGCTGGAATAATCTTCTGGGTATTTGCTATGCCTGCATACGACGATATTAAGAGTCTCAAAGCTGCCAATGAAGAACGTGCGACTATTCTTCAAAACAGAACAGCCATTATTGATAACATCAGCAAGTTAACCCAGCAATATCAAGAAAGAGCTAGCGATATTCAAAAACTTTCTTATGTAATACCTTCCTCTAAGAGCCCAGCAGAACTTGTTTCAGCCATTCAAGATATTGCTGTTAAGAATGGACTCCAATTAACAAGCTTAGTATTAGCAGATCAAAAAACTGATGAGCAGGCAGCATATAGCACACAACCAGTCGATATGGGTCTTGTGGGCAGCTACCCGGCATTTAAATCATTCTTAGAATCCTTAGAAAAGAATATCCGGCTGCTTGATGTAATCTCATTGGACGCAAATCCCACTGGCGATTCTATCTCTTTAATAGGATTCCGTATCAAAGCTAATGCTTATTTTTTACACAACTAATGAATAGCGCAAATACAAAACTCTACACCCTTCTTATTGTTATCGCTGGATTAGCGTTAGGGTATTTATATTACAGCAATGTCACTGAAGAAATAACTATACCCGCGGCCCCAATAAGCAATGCTGACAACCTTAAATCATTCCAAAATATGGTAATAGACTTTTCCATCTTAGATAATCCTACCTATCGTGCGCTTGGTATTAACGGGGAAATTCCAGTGAATCCAGGCATAACCGGAAAGCGCGATATCTTCGCTCCGTAGTAGCATTTTTCCAACAAGGAATCCCATGCAAAGCACACTGAGTGCTTTAATTGTTATTATGCCAGAACAAATTCCAACAACACTCATTGGAGAGCTGATTAAAAACAAAATCCTTTCTAAGGAAGATGCTCAATCGCTTAGCCAGACAGCCCAAACTCAAAACAAAGACATTGGGCGCGTTTTAGTTGAACAGGGAATTATTTCTGACGAAGACCTTGCGACTCTTAAATCAAAACTTTACCGCCTACCACTCATTCACCTTGAAGAAATTGAATTGGACCGGGAAGTGCTAAAAGAGATTACCGAAGACGTAGTTACTTTTTACAAAACAGCTCCTTTTGCAAAAGAAGGAAATATATTAAGAGTTGGTATTATTAATCCTGAAGATGTTAAAGCACTCGAAGCTCTAAAGTTTATTGCTTCTAACAAAGGACTTACTCTAGAAAAATACATCATATCCTACAAAGACTTTGATGCTATTAATCGAGACTACCGAACCTTAACAGGGGAAGTGGGCAAAGCTCTGGAATCCCTCAATGATGAATTTGAAAAAGATGTTAAAAGCGCGGTACCAACAAGTTTAGAAGAGATAACCGCCGAAGCCCCCGTCACTAAGATTGTAGCCGTTATTATTCGGCATGCTGTAGAATCAAGAGCATCCGACATTCACATCGAACCTTTTGAAGACCGGGTACGCACTCGGTTTCGTATAGATGGAATACTAAATACCGCCCTTACGCTTCCAAAAAATCTCCACTCCGCAGTTGTTACTCGCATCAAAATACTTTCTGACTTAAAAATTGACGAAACACGTCTGGCTCAAGACGGCCGTTTTGCTACTCGTCTAAATGATCGCAAAATTGACTTTCGTGTCTCTACATTCCCAACCAAGAATGGAGAAAAGGTTGTAATGCGTATCTTGGACCCGCTCTCTGGAAGTATTGATCTCCCAGACCTTGGGCTTCAAGGCAGGTCACTTGAGGTTTTGGAACGAGCCATGACCAAACCATTTGGATCCATACTCATCACTGGTCCCACTGGATCAGGAAAATCAACAACCTTAGCGGGGCTGCTTAAACGAATGAACACGGACGATGTAAATATTGTAACTCTTGAGGATCCAATTGAATATTATGTTCCGGGCGTTAACCAGTCACAGATTCACGAAGAGATTGGATACACCTTTGCAAGCGGTCTAAGACACATATTGCGACAAGACCCTGATATTATCATGGTAGGAGAAATTCGAGATCATGAGACAGCGGCTCTAGCGACCCAAGCGGCACTTACGGGACATATCGTTCTTTCAACACTTCATACCAACGACTCTATTGGTGTTGTGCCTAGATTGATTGATATGAGCGTAGAAAAATATTTAATACCATCGACTCTAAATGTTGCAGCCGCACAGCGATTGTTGCGAAAATTATGCCCAGATTGCAAAGTCCAAACTCAAGCTGATACAGCTGAAGTTAAAATCATTGAGGATGCAATTAACGCAATGCCCTCTCAGTATCAAAAGCAGCTTTCAAATAATAAGGGCTACGAGATTTATAAACCAAATTTAGAAAATCCATGTAAAAAATGTGGCGGCAAATCCTTTAAAGGGCGTATCGGTATTTTTGAAATGATGGAGATGACTCCAGAATTTGAACAAATCATTCTAGGCAATCTTTCAGACACTGCTATGAAAGCGGAGGCCAAGCGACAAGGAATGATAACAATGTTTCAAGACGGTATTTTAAAAGTCTTGCAAGGCACAGTATCTCTTGAAGAGTTACTTGAAGTAGCCCAAGCAGGAGAATCAGCATAATGACTGACTATAAAAAATTTTTAGAAGAGCTCCTTACAGCAACTGCCCAAAATGGGGCGTCTGATTTGCATTGCTCTCCTGGAAACTATCCAGTTCTTAGAATAGACGATCGCTTAATCACGCTCAGCAACCAGCCGATTTTGGATAATAGCACCTTAGAAGGATTGGCCAGCGAAATTTTAGGGGATCGAAAACAACGTTTTGTTTCAGAAAAAGAATTAGACTTTGCTTTTCAGTCGAACACGGGACAGCGATTTAGAGTACACACATACCAAACTATGGGGGGATATGCCGTGACCATGAGACTGGTTCCTGGAGAAATTAGAACCCCTGAAGAATTGCAGCTGCCACCTATAGTGAAAATATTTTCCAAATTATCTCAAGGACTTGTGCTTGTGGTTGGGCCAAATGGACATGGCAAATCAACAACCCTCGCGAGCCTAATCAATGAAATCAACAAAGAACGAGCCGAAAAGATCATTACAATTGAAGATCCTATCGAATATATATTCAGCCCCAACAAGAGTATAATCGACCAAAGAGAGGTATATAGAGACACGCTTTCCTTCAATAAAGCGCTACGCTCTACTTTTAGAGAGAATGCTGATGTTATAATGATTGGAGAGCTCCGAGATTATGAAACCATGAGCACGGCAGTCCGTGCTGCAGAAACCGGACACTTAGTTCTTTCATCGATTCATACAAATAGTGCGTCTCAGACTATTGAGCGTATTATCGACAGTTTTCCGCCCAATCAACAGATGCAAATTCGTAGTCAATTAGCTAATACCTTGTCAGGAATTGTCTCTCAACGACTTATACCGCGCATCCAAGGAGGTCTTATACCAGCAGTTGAAGTAATGATTGCAACTTCCGCTGTTCGCAACCTCGTTAGAGAAAATAAGCCAAGACAGATTGATTTGGTTATTGAAACTGGCCAGGAAGTAGGTATGATTTCTATGGACCGTTCTCTTGCAGATCTGGTCCGTCGCAAAGAAATAACCCTTGAGCGAGCAGAGTTTTATTCTAGCAACCCACAAATCATAAGAAACCATGGAATATAATTTTCAAGCAAAAACCCAAACCGGCGAGATAACAAGTGGTAAAGTAGAGGCTCCAAATGAAGATGCTATCGTAAGCACACTCCATAGCCGAGGACTTATTATTCTTTCTCTCACTCCAATTAAAAAGGATATCTTGTCATCTGATCTAAATCAGATATTTGCTCAACCAAATACAAAAGATATTGTAGTCTTTACGCGGCAGCTATCGACCCTCATTGAAGCTGACGTTCCTTTAGCTCAAGGACTACGCACACTTGCAAAGCAGGTTGATAAACCTACATTTAAAAAAATAATTACCGGAGTCGCTGAATCGGTAGAGAGCGGCTCCTCCTTGTCATTAGCTCTTGGAGAATACCCAAAACTATTTGGCTCATTCTATGTGAAGCTTGTTCAAGCGGGGGAGGTCACTGGTAAGCTGCAAGGTTCTCTTTTGTACTTAGCCGACTACCTAGAACGAAGCCAATCAACGAATTCTAAGATCAAAGGCGCATTAGCATATCCGGCTTTCGTTGTGTTCGCTTTAGTAATTGTTGCTGGCATTATGACTATATATGTATTGCCTCAATTACTGACAATTTTTAAAGATGCTGGCGTTCAAGACCTTCCTATCACAACACGAATACTGATAGCGGTAACAGATTTTGTGAATGCTTATTTATATTATTTGATATTTTTATTAATTACCGCTGGAGTAGTTATTTATCGATTCATGGCAACTCCCCAAGGTAAAGCTTGGCTCGACAATGTTATTATCAAGTTTCCCACATTAGGCAAAGTAATTCGAAACCTTTTCTTGGCTCGAGTTGCAGAAAGTCTCTCAACGTTAATCAAATCAGGCATTTCCATACTCGATGCTATTAAAATAACTGGCGAATTGGTTGGTAATCATAATTACCAAAAAATATTAATAGAAGCGGAAGAAAAAGTAAGAGGAGGAGGATTCATGTCCGATGTATTTAGCGAACACGAAGAAATGCCGCCCCTATTTACCTCCATGGTTGCTATTGGGGAGAAGACTGGGAAACTGGATTATATGTTAGAAAACATCTCAAAATTTTATAAATCAGAATCAGAGACTGCTATTGGTAGCATAACCCAGCTTATCGAACCAATTTTAGTTCTAGTTCTTGGTATTGCGGTAGCGATCCTCGTCTCAAGTATTTTGCTTCCTATATACAGTCTCGTGGGAACAAGTTAGGTGTTGATATCCATGTTGTAGTAATTATACGGTTCCATATAATGAAATTATGAAACACTTACATCTCAAGAATTCTCGGGGATTCACGCTCGTAGAACTCTTAGTCGTTATCGCAATTATCGGTATTTTGGCAACCTTGTTGCTTTTGCAGCTTGGAGTAGCACGTCAGCGAGCAAGAGACGCAAAGCGTATTGCTGATGTAAACCAAGTGCGCACTGCCACCGAACTTTATTTCGACGACAATGGTCAATACCCTCAAACAGCAACCTTCGCAGCTTTGGGTGCTTTACTAGTGCCTAAGTATTTGACCTTGCTACCATCTGATCCATTAAACGTTTCCCCTTGGGTTTATAGCTATGCCTATAACGGCACCACTAAATATCAAGTTCACGGGATTCTAGAACAATGGGCGCAAGCATTAAACTCTGATGGCGACATCAACACCACCGCTGGCGGATGGACAGGACAAACAGTAGATGGAACAAAGGATGCAAAAGCAGACTGCACCACTCCTTCCACAACAAGCTGTGTCTACGACCAGGGACAGAACTAATTCATAAAACACCCCCGCTTAGCGGGGGTGTTTTATTTTCTGCTATACTAAAACCATGATTCTCATATTTAGTTTTATTGTGGGACTTTGCCTAGGAAGTTTTTTTAATGTTCTACTAGCAAGACTGCCTAGAGGGAAGTCTATCATGGGCCGCTCCCAGTGTATTCAATGTTTACGTACCCTTTCTTGGTTTGAACTCTTTCCAGTTTTTAGCTTTATACTATTGAGAGGGAAGTGTCGGACATGCAAGACATCGATAGCAAACCGTTACCCAGCAGTAGAGCTTATTACTGCTATGGTTGTTTTTCTTTTAGTTTGGCAGAGAGGAGTGGATTTTGTTTTATTCCAACCCTGGCTAAGCATACTAGTCATCCTATATGTTCTGCTAGCCTTCTTTGACTCGCTATATATGATCCTGCCAGACGTTATTATTTTTCCTGCCATAGGCATAGCTGTTATATATGTGATCAGGAGTCCGATGAGTCTAAACCTAATCCTTTCTAGTTTATTGTTTACTGCTTTTTTTGCTATACTGTATCTAGTTTCTAGAGGCAAATGGCTAGGATTTGGTGACGTAAAATTAGTAGCATTAATTGGGCTTACTCTTGGGTATCCACTAGGGTTTGCGGCCGTATTGATGGCCATTTGGATAGGAGCAATCATTGGTATTGGATTTCTGCTTATAGATAAGAAAAATTTAAAAAAAGAATTGCCGCTTGGCACTTTCTTGTGCCTCACCACGATTATTACAATAATCTGGGAACCATTGTTTAATCAAATCACAAGATTATTATGAATAGAGGATTTACTCTCGTAGAAGTTTTAATCGTAGCGGGAATAACCGGCTTTATTTCCACCTTTTTAATTCTAAACTTTTCACGAACCAGAATCGACTTGAATCAATCGGCCAATCTTTTTGTTGCTGATATTAGACTAGCCGAAACAAAAGCCACCTCCAGTAACAAGTACAACGGATACAGTCCTTGTGGTTACGGCATACACTACATAAGTGCTACCCAATATGCGACATACGTTGGTCCAAATGCGGCTACTGTAGACTGTTCTACTATAAACCGAAACTATCAGGCGGGAGAAGACACGATTATTGCCACCAGAGCATTCTTGGACACAAAAGTTCAGTTTAAAAGCTCTTTCAGCGATATATTTTTTGAACCACCAGACCCAAAAACATACATTAATAACAATGCCTCTCTTGCTGCCCCAGAACTTTTTATTGATATCGGAACTATTGGCGGTACATGTCCCCAGAATTGTATGACAGTAAAAGTTATAACAGCCGGTAGAGTTAAAGTAATATGAATCAAAAAGGTTTTACTCTTATTGAAGCATTAGTTGCCCTTGTCATTCTTTCAACGGCTTTGGTCCCGCTGTTTTATTTTTTCAACCAAACAGTTAATGCAGCCTTTATCATCAGCAGCGATTTAACTGGAGCAAACCTAGCTCAAGAGGGAATAGAAGTTATCCGAAACATGCGAGACACTAATTGGCACAATAGCCTTGCTTTTGATACTAACATAACCGCAGGAACATTTAGAATCCAGTGGGATTCGACGACCTTATTACCATCGGCCGGCAATCCAGTTCTAAAGATTAACAATGGACTCTACAATTATTCTTCGGGCACGGACAGCATATTTAGTCGCTCTATCGTGATAACAAAAATCGGATCTATAGAATTAAAAATAGTGAGCCAGGTAAGTTGGCCCGTTAGAGGAGGCACAAAAACAATACAAGTAGAAGAGCACCTGTTTGATTGGAAGTAACATGCTTAAACTACCCAAACACCAAAAAGGCTTTACCATCGTCGAAGTTCTTATTTCTTCGCTGATATTTTCTATTATTACAATTTCAGTTAGTTCCATCTTTGTTCAGGTATTAAGTGGCCAAAGAAGAGCCTTCGCTGTTCAAAAGATTCAAGAAAATGGATTATTTGTAATGGAGTTGATGTCTCGAGAAATCAGAGTCAGTAAGATTGTTAATCAAGATTCTACAAATTGTACCGCCACAACTCTGACTCTTATCCATCCAGTGAATGGGACTGTTGTCTATAATTTTACAGGTGTAACCCTACAGAGAAGCGTTAATGGGGCAAATGCGAATATCAGCTCACAAGATGTTCAATTCACTCGTTTTAACTTTTGCGTAACAGGCAGTCTTCCAACTGACTTAAAACAACCCCGAGTTACCATATTATCTACGATCGAGAATATTACCACAAACCCTAACAATAAATTTAGTATTAATTTGGAAACAACCGTATCTTCACGAGATGTCCAAAGTGAATTTGAACAATAAAAGACAAAAAGAACAAGGCTCCATTATCGTATTTACTGTTTTGATTTTGGGGAGTATCTTATCCATAGTTCTAACCTTAGGGGCAATTTTTGTTCCTAAGATTAGAGGCGTAGCCGATGCAGGAGCTAATTCAGTTACAGCTATCTATACAGCTGATAGTGCCTCAGAATGGTGTATCTACACCAATAGAGGCAAGCCAGCAGTAGCTCAACCAGTAATGTCCAACGGAGGCGCTTATACGATTTCTGGCAACTGTACACTCTTACCTCTCAACTACCAAATAGTGGGCACCTACAGAAATGTTAGCCGCTCTTTATTACTGCAAGAAACGCCATAATGAAAAGGTCCGAAGCCAAACAACGTATAGAAAAACTTCGGGAACTCATAAATCATCACCGCTATCAGTACCA
>JAIFWG010000072.1 GCA_019662005.1 Candidatus Parcubacteria bacterium | reverse complement strand
GTAATTCGCCATCATGTTCAAAGATACGCTTTCGAGCTTCGGCGAGCGTGTCTCCAACAGGTTCAAATGTTTTGGTTAAAGATCTTTGAGAAACAGCAAAAAGCTTTTTCTCGGCTTCATCGAGCAGATTTTCTACATCGTCATCTTCTTGATGGCCCAAGCCCATAATATGATGGGCGGCATCAATAAGATCACGAAGCATCTTTTTGCGCTGGACGATCTTTGAATAGGAGGCAACGTGAGCAGATGTGGGAACGCTATTGGCTAAAGAAGTAAGATAACCCATCCCTCCAACCTCATTCAGGATATTCATCTCGTCCAACTTGTTTGAAAGACTCAACAAATCAATTGGATCGCGCCTTTCAAACAAACTCATTAGACCCGCATATATTAATTGGTGGTTGCGTTGGTAAAAATCTTCAGCACGCAAAGAATCAGCTACTTTGTTGAGAGCTTCTTTGTCCATTATTAGCGATCCTAACAGTGACTTTTCGGCGTCTATGTTCTGCGGCGGCAAATTATTTGAAGAAGTTTTTGGCGGCATAAAATGTTTGTGCTTCTATTATCGAAAATAAAAAAAATCCACGCAACTTGCAGAAAGGGGATTACCTGTTGATACTTCTCTCTTTGTTTGATTTTGCTTAATTTTGTGTTATAATAATAAGATAGCCGCATTTCGCGGTAAGGAGGCTCGTTTACAACGCCCTCACGAAGCGGGCAGAAAGGTTGGTATGAGCCTGACGAAGATCGCGATACTGGCAGGGAAGCTCGCTAACGCCCTTGAAGCGCCCCACCAGGGCGATGCAAGGTGGTCGGACACAGCCAAGGTACTGATGCGGGAACTCCGCGATGCGCTCAACATTGCGCTCGCGGAGAAGACCGGCAACGATGTTCTCCGCGATGTCGGTGCATCGAGAACCAAGGCTGAACGTGAGGTTCAGAGCCGCGAGGTCTGCGGCAATCCGATTCTGTAACGCCCGCGAAGCGGGCAGAAGGGAAAAGTATGGAAGTCAAACTGGAGAACCTGAAGCCGCTGTACGAGTCCTTGCCGGATTTGATCCGGAGTATCTCCGGCCGGGACGCGATGGACTTCGTTGTGATTCTGCTCAGAGAAACGAGGATTCAGGCGCGACACGACGAGATCATCTGCGCGATCAACGAACGCTTCGGCGGCTCGGCTTTCAAGAGCGAGGTTGCCGAGATGATTGCGATTCTGGAGGCCCAGAAGGTCGAGGCGGAGAGGCTGGAGAAACAGGTTCTGGAGTACGCAGAACGTCACAACGTGTGACATGCCCGCGACGACGCGACGCACAACAAAAGTGCCCGCTGTCGTTCGCGGGCACTTTTTATTTCTTTTTTATGAGTGAACCGTAAGGAGTATCACTAACTTCATAACCCAGACCTGCTATTTGTGTTTTATAATTCTTTTCTGCATCCCAATCCTCTTTGTTTCTTGCAGCTTCTCTTTGAACAGCTAATTCTTCTACTTCTTTTGGTATCTTTATTGATTCTGGGATGATTCCAAAAACTTCAGATTTAGTAATCAACCATTCTTTTAATTTTTTAGCTTCCTTAACATCTAGTTTTTTGTTTTGAATAGCCGCATTGCTAGAGTTAATCAAAGAAAAGAATGTACTAATGGCAGCCGGTGTATTAAAGTCATCTTCCATAGCCTTTTCCAGATGATCATCAAAGCTATTGAGCTTATTATAAGATCAATATATCCCAGCCAAGTCTGAATTTTATCTATACCTTGTTTAGATGCCTCCATTATTTCTTCGTTGAAGTCTAACGGAGAACGATAGTGAGCGCTCAAAAAATAAAACCTCAAAACTTCTTTGGGGTATTTTTGTAACAATTCGTGAGCTCTTTCAAAGTTTCCAACTGACTTGGACATCTTTTGGTCTTTATTAACCAAAAATCCTGCGTGCAGCCAATATTTAACAAATGGTTTTTTGCCCGAAGCGGATTCTTGTTGCGCGATCTCGGCTTCGTGGTGGGGGAATATCAAATCTTGCCCGCCGCCGTGAATATCATATTGTGGTCCAAAGTACTTTTCTGTAATGGCCGTGTCTTCAATGTGCCAGCCGGGCCTGCCTGCACCAAAGGGAGCTGGCCAAGATGGGTCTCCTTCTTGCGAGAACTTCCAAAGAGCAAAATCTCCGCGATTTCGTTTTTTATCGCTGTCATCTATTCTCGAGACTGCATCATCAGCCATGTTGGCGGTCCGGCCTGATAGTTTGCCATAATCAGGAAAGGTCGAAAGGTCAAAATAGATGCCATCGTTTTCAATAACGTAGGCACTGTTTTTATCGAGCAAGGTTTGAACCTGTTTAATTACTTCGGGAATATGGTCAGTAGCATTTTTGTATTGGGGAGACGTAACACCCAAAGCAGTCATGTCTTGCTTGAAAATGTCACTATACTTTTTTGCATATTCTAAAGGATCCACGCCTTCTTTTTGGGCACGTTCGATAATTTTATTATCTATATCGGTAATGTTCTGAATGTAATCAACCTCGTAGCCCTTGTTCTTTAAATATTTTGCGGCCACATCAAAAAATACAAAAGTCCGGGCGTTGCCTATATGAATATAGTCATAGACAGTCGGCCCACAGACAAACATTTGAACTTTGTTTTGTTCGATTGGGGTAAACTCTTCTTTTTTATTTGTAAGGGTGTTGTGAATCTTGATCATACTAAACGAACAACATCATAATACTAATAGTCATTATTATAAAGAGGGCATAGGCTATGATGTTTGATCCTGGCCGACTGGTAAATTTACCCATGATCTTAGGATTATTGGCCATGTGAATTACCATCAGAATTAAGAAAGGCGCAATGAATCCAAAAATAATACCCGTGTAGTATAGAATATTAACCGGGTGAAGGCCAAGTGCAGGAATAGCAAGCCCTAATAAGGTAGCAAGGATAATAACCAAATAGAATTGCTTTGCTTTGCGAAAATTTCTGTCAAAGCCGTCTTTCCAGCCAAAGACTTCAGCTAGGGCATAAGCCGCCGACCCGGCTAAAACAGGGATAGCCAGTATTCCAGAAGCAATTATCCCGATCATGAATAATACATTTGCGTAATGGCCAGCCAGAGGCTCTAAAGTTTTGGCTATATCTTCTAGCGTACCGACTTGAGTAAATCCATTATTGAAAAGAGTAGTTGCGCTCATAACAATGATAAAGAAAGTGATTATATTTGAAAAAATCATTCCAAAGTAAACGTCTTTATACATTGTCCCAATTTCATTTTTAATAATATGGTTTGAGCGTTTTGGTTCTTGCCGAGGAGCCACATCTGGGATCACGGCGGTTATTTTTTCTCCAAACCTAATTCGTTCTTCTTCCACCACTTCAGAAGCTTGCCAGAAAAATAGATAAGGAGAGATCGTGGTACCAAAAAGAGCAACTAACATTGCAATATGGGAGCGATCAAGAGAAATGTGAGGCACCAGGGAGTGCAAAATAGCTTTCTGCCATGGAACATCTATAAAAAATACAGAGAGCACATAAGAGAAAAGAACAATTGCAATCCACTTTAAATAGTGGGCAATGGTTCGATAGGGAAGCAGGATCAGTAACACTATAATGATGATCGAAATCAATCCCGACAAAATCATCGGAGGAAATGGGATTAAAATATTCAAAGCTGCCGCCATGGCAGAGATATCTGCTCCAATATTGATAATGTTTGCAACTGAAATAAAAAGAGTGAGCACAAGCAGAAGCCAGGCAGGATAATGGCGTTTCATGTTGCCGGCTAACCCTCGGCCGGATACCAGGCCAATCCTCCCAGCCATGCGCTGAATGATAATCATAAAAGGCAGAGTCGCAATTGTTATCCAGAGCATTGTAAAACCAAACTGGGCTCCTGCTAAGGCATAAATGGTAATACCAGCCGGATCATCATCTGACGCGCCGGTGATTAAGCCGGGACCGAGAGACTTCCATAAAGTCTTGAGTTTATTGGCCATCTTATTCTAATTTTGTTTCTATATCTTTTAATTCAGCCTCTATGCTTGAGATTTCTTTTTTAAAATGTTTTGGGTCTAGTTTAGATCCCAGCTTTAGTTCTTTTTCCAGATGCTTGAGGCTTTCTTTTAAAACTTTTTTATTAAGGATTTTATAACTGATCAGATAGGTTAATAAAATAGCAGCCAAAACTGCAAACATAATGTAGTAATTTAAGTAACTATTATTTACGAATCCAGAATTAAGCTCTGAAGTTATTAAAAAGCTAGCTTCCTGTGCTTGAGTTAAAATATTCGTCCCCTTTCCATCATTTGCAAGAGCTTGTGCACCTTCCCAAATTATTGTTGCTGGGCCTTCACTTTTTGCTCTAAAGTTTAGGGTTAAAACTCTTCCTCCTGCCCCAGCAAAACCTGGAGAAGGTATTCCGCCAGT
>JAIFWG010000071.1 GCA_019662005.1 Candidatus Parcubacteria bacterium | reverse complement strand
GGAAGAAGAAAGAGAGTGAAGCCTGGGCAGAAATAATTACCTGGCCAGAAACAGTATCGCCATTATTAGGAGCGGTTAAGCTTACTTGGGGAGCTGTGTTGTCGATGTTAACCGTGACAGAAGTAGATGTCCCAACATTGCCAGCGGCATCATAGGCCTTTGCAGACAAAACATGAGATCCCGAAGTTAAGGATGACGTATTCCAGCTAAATGTGTAAGGCGCTGCGGACTTAGAGGTCAGCAGGCTTCCATCCTGGAGAAGATCTACTTTTACCACGCCGATATTATCAGAAGCATTTACATTAACGCTAATCGTTCCAGAAACTGTTTGATTGTTCACTGGGCTAGAAATGGCTGCAGTTGGAGCTTGAGAATCAGACGCAGGGTTTATTACCGGCAATTCAAAAGTATAAATTAATTTATTTGCACTACTATCAGAAGCTGAAAGCCTTAAGGTAATTTTATTGCCCATAGCACTTGGAGTAGCGGCCTGATAAACTCCGCTAGATTCTTGAACAGCAACAGGGCTAAAGTTTACTCCGTCATTAGAGGATTCCAATATAACTTCTCCAAGATTTCCTCCCACTGGATCAAGCATAAATTCAATTTTGTTTGAACCAGATCCATCATGCTGCTCACTTCTTACGTTGTTAGTGAAATAATACATCCTCTTTATAGATGGCGGATTTGGGTCGCTTGTGGATGTATTAAACTGAGCAACGACTTTAGCATTTAGGCTTTGGCCATTATTTTTGTACGGAACTGTTGTACTAAACTCGGTTACTCCTGGTGAGCTTAAAGAGATAGCAGGAATTGGAGTGCCAGTCATTCCCCAAGCCCAAGGACGATAAGCTGGAAGTGTCCCTGTTTTGACTGCAACACCGTTCTGACTGATTGTGTAAGTAGAAGGACCATACTGAAGCAAGGAGTAATCTTGTCTTACAAAAACATTGTTAAATCCAGCGACATAAGGCTTAAGATTTATTTGGTTGGATGTGTTGCCAAACTTACCAAACCATACATTAGGACCCAATCCCGTATATACTGTTTTTTCCTGCATAGGCTCTAACAAACTGCCGGTAAGAGCCATCGCACGTTGACCAGTTGAGTCAAAGTAAGGAGAGTAAAAAACGTAATCACATGTTTGTATGGTGCTTGGGCATCCTAAGCCTGCTGTGTTGGGAATGCTTTGGAAGTAAACGCCAGCTGGAGCATTCGTATAAAGAGTTTGGGTTGTAGGAATTGAGATAGTTGCACTGGAGTCATATCTAGCGTTACAGGATGCTGTAGCTGGAGAGGCAAAACAGTTGTATATGGTAGGTAGAGCCGCCCCTGTTATGTTGGAGTTAATTTGAAGACTAATTTTTTTAAGGTCTTGGGCTGTGTTTGTATAAGTTAAATCATTGTTTAGTCCATTAAATACCCCGTAAAAATGATACAACTTACTTTTTGGCTGAACTTCTGGCATGAAAACGTCCTGGTGATTATAGTTTGAGCTCATGTCAGAGAAAAATCCTTCAAGGTTAGGAACGGTATTGATAGTAGCAATGCCAAGTTTAGAAGGGGCGTAAGTAGTTGCTGACCAAAAGTTGTTTGTATTTGAGCTTGAAACCGGGTTCCCGTTTTCATCAGAGGGCTGCATTTTAACTAAGTGGTTAGCATCACTACGATTTGAGTTGACTGTAGCTTGACCAGAGGATAGGTCCACTCCTTCTTTAATTACAGTGGCATATCTTCCTGAAGAATCGGCCGAGTATGTAGTAACCACATCATATGGACCAGGATTGCTTAAATAGAGAACTTTATTTGTGGTGAAGTTAATAAAATATTGTTCATTTGATCTATTGTGAACCCACAGCGAGCCGCTATTGTCTGGGCTAGATATTGTTAAGACATAAAATTTGGTGAACTTCAAGCTTGAGGAAAGATTAATCGATGCATTTGCAAGACTTAATACTCCGCTATAGTTGCCGTTGGCCAAGACGCCATTATCTACATTAATTGTAGCGTCCAACACGGACTGACCTTGAGCCGGCACTGTAATAGTTGCAGGCGCTTGAAAAGTTACGCCACTAGGAAAAATAGGCTTAATCAAAGATAGGGTTTGCGGGCTATCAGTCCTTAGATTGGTAATAGTTAGAGATCTTGTCGAAGACCAATTTGGTGAAGAAGGGTTATCAAAACCATAATCCAAATTTGTTGCTGATATGGTTGCTGTCGGTTTAACTGTTAGGAAAATTGGAATAATTCCTTTTGTTGCGCCTCCCTGACTCAAAACAAGGCTGCCGCTATAATTTCCGGCTGCCACTGCGTCATTATCAACCACCAAGCTAACCATAAAAGAATCCTGTTGGTTATCAATGTTCAAAGAATTCTTGCTGAGAGAAACGGTAACGCCGCCAATATTAAAGTTGGCAACTACATCAAGAGCAGTAATCGCTGGGTCTTTGCCAGAAATAGTAAATTGGCGGCTAGAGCTGCTTAATTTAATAGTAGGATTACTTGTGATATTCCAGGCACTTGGACTCAAATTTAATTGAGTACTTACGGGGATAGCTGCCTTAAGATCAATCTCACCAGAACCTTGAGCATCGGCAGAAAGGCCTAAGCTGCGGCTAGTAGACTTTAATAAGTTTTTGACATCAGAAGGGCTGTAGCCTGGATATGCTTGTCGAACTAAAGCCGCAGCGCCTGCAACATGAGGGGTCGCCATAGAGGTACCAGAAATTCTGATGTGATTAGAATCAAGACATGTAGGTGAACCAGCAAATGCAGTTCCCCAGCGAGCAGCACAAATCAAAACCCCAGGAGCAGAAAGATCAGGCTTACCAATA
>JAIFWG010000012.1 GCA_019662005.1 Candidatus Parcubacteria bacterium | reverse complement strand
CCAGTTTGATTGCGGGCTTTGATCTCTTGAGTAATAGCTTTGAATTTTCCGTTTTCAGTTTTATAAATACGATCAGGCAAATCCTTACGGATCATTGGCTTGTTGGGTGGAACTGACATTACATCTAACTTATAAACCTTATGAAACTCCTCAGCCGAAGTCTGACCAGTACCAGTCATACCAGCTAATTTGCTATAGAGTCTAAAGTAGTTTTGAAATGTAATCGTAGCCAGAGTACGCGATTCTTTTTGAACCCTAACGCCTTCTTTGGCCTCAACTGCTTGGTGCAAACCTTCAGACCAGCGCCGGCCCGGCATTAAGCGGCCAGTAAACTCATCAACAATAATAACTTCGCCGTCTTTTACAACATAGTCGCGATCTTTGTTATAAATAACTTGAGCCCGAAGAGCCTGTTCAAGGTGATGAACATGGCGAATACCGCCTTCGTCATAAATATTCTTCATGCCAAGCATCTGTTCGACTTTTTCTATACCAACTTCGGTGAGCGCAACAACCTTTTCTTTGATATCAACATTATAGTCTTCGCCTTCTTTTAGTTTTGGAGCGATGCGAGCAAAAGTTTCGTATAATTTGCCAGAGTCTACATCAGGAGCAGAAATAATAAGCGGCGTTCGGGCTTCGTCGATTAAAATAGAGTCGACTTCGTCTACGATTGCATATGCATGAGGCCTCTGAGACATCTGCTCTGGCGTGTAAGCCATGTTGTCTCGCAGATAATCAAATCCGTATTCGTTGTTAGTGCCATAGGTAATATCGGCTTGATAAGATTCACGGCGAGTGACTGGTCGTAAAAACTCGTGGACAACCTTGAAGCCGCCTTCGATGTCTCGCTCTTTATCTTCTTCTTTACTGGTATGAGACGCATCGTATATAAAACTTGAGTCGTGATTAATAACTCCGGTTGAAAGTCCTAGAGCGTTATAAATCTGGCCCATCCAAACTCCATCGCGGCGCGCTAAATAGTCGTTTACTGTAACGACATGAACACCCTTGCCTACAAGAGCGTTTAAATATGTTGGCAGCGTTGCAACCAAAGTTTTACCTTCTCCAGTACGCATCTCGGCGATCTTGCCTTGATGAAGCACAATACCTCCTATTAGCTGAACGTCGTAGTGGCGCTGACTAAGAGTTCGCTTTGATGCTTCTCGTACAGAAGCAAAAGCTTCGGGCAAAAGATCATCCAATGATTCGCCTTTTTCTAATCGAGATTTAAATTCTGCGGTTTTGTCTTTGAGCTGAGAATCAGAAAGCCGCCCGAAGTCCTTTTCGAGGCTGTTAATCTTATCAATTGTGGGCTGCAATGACTTGATATATCTGTCATTAGCATTTCCAAAGAGTCCTGATAAAAAAGCCATGGTTCCTTATAATATCACAATTTGATCCCAAAATAAAGTCTTACTTTCTGGGCATTCTGGCTAAATCCTTTTTCTTTTCTTTTAGCTTTTTGAGCTGAATTTTAAGCTCATCCCTGGCTTGATCAATGGCGGTACGCAAGTCATCGTGGGACGACTCTCCGCGCAAGAGCTTACCATCAACTCTTAAATTAACTTCGGCATAAAAAATAGGACCAGAGCGATGATGACGAGAGGGTTTGCCTATTTCGACGCGGGCTTCGGCTGGGCTGCTAATCATTTTTTCCAAGGCTCCGATCTTCTCTTCTACAAATACTCGGAGTGGGTTATCTAAAGTTATGTTTTTGGTAGAGATATCGATTGTCATAGTTTAATATTACTCTTGCTGATGAAATAATAAAGAAGACAGCCGCGCAATGCGCGGCTGTCTAAGAAGTTACCTTTTCTTCTTTTTTCCACCCTTCTTTGCTTTCTTTTTCGATGCTTTTTTCTTTGCCATAATTTTAGTTAGGAGACCAAGAGATATTTTGTATATCTTCCTCGTCTCCATCCCTCCTTAACTATTAGTATACAAGCATCGACCCTCGTGCTTGTAGGTCAATAAATCAAAATCAACTTACCTATTTATTATACGAGTTAAAAATACTTTTGTAATAAAAAAAGTGGATAACTACTACTAAAAAATTTCCGTAAGGAAATTTTTTAGTTACTGAGTAATTGGCGCTCCCATTTGATATGAATTAAACTCGAGATCGTTAATAACAAATATAGAGTTCCAGTCGCGGCCCGACTCGTTAAATCTTTGTGCGGTGATATTGAGCCAGTGCTTAGTACCATCAGGCCAAACGGTATATACTTTTTTATCATTTACATTTCTGACGTAGTTAGAAGTGACATATTTATCAAAATCTTCTTCTGGTACAGTTATTGATTTTGATGGATCAAGGTGACCATACAGCTTAATTACAGCCGGAGACAAATAACGCTTGTACTGACCCTCAATTACATAATTATTATCTGGAGCGGAAGTGTGTTTAATTAGGGCTCCGTTTGAAAGAGCAGCCTGCACAGCAAGAGCCCGGTCAACATAATCTATGCTTAAAGTATAAGGAGTGGCGGGATCGTTTATCGTAAAGTCTGAAATTTTAGAACTATTAAGAGGCATCAAAACAAACCAAGATAACCCTGGGGCATTATTCACAAAAGTCTCGTGAGTAAATGTTTTTACTTGACCCAAATTATCTATGTAACGAACCTTAAACGCCTGATTAGTATCATTATCAACAATATGAAGCGACCTAGAGCTTGGCTGATTTGGGTCTAAATTAAAGCGAAACCATTCTGACTGCCATGGCTTGATCGAATAGGCAAAAGTAAATTTAGCGGGATAAAACAATCGCTCATTATCGGTTACCGGGACGGAAAAGCCTTGAAGGGTGGGATTGGTATATCCATAAGCGCTATTTAGGACAGGATTGTTTATATAGTTTGCAAGAACCCAGTCGGCAAAAACATCATTAAAGCGTTCGGTGTAATTGTGGGTGGCAAGGTATTCGTTCACAGACTCAATGCCGGTTTTGCTGCTTTTAAGTGTTGCTGGCAAAATCGAAGGACCAAAACGCTCGGCAAGGTATTCGCCAAATAGAGTTATTGAAGCATAATCCAAAGTCGTGTTAGGCCATTCAGTCAAACTATCAGTTGGATTAGTAAGAAAAGCGGCTGATCTTAATCTTAAATCAGAATTTCTTGAATTGTCATTATACCCTGCCACCGTAATTGCATATTGCGATCTCAATTCGTTTAGCCAAACATCTTCAGAGACTCTATGGGCAAGTTCTTTTTGATTGAAAGAAATAAGGTGCTGAAATTCATGAGCTAAAAATACTTTAGCTCGGTTGTCTGCCAATGAATCAAGAGCTACGGTAATCATTTCTCTTTGGTTTGATTCTGGAGCCTCTTTTCTTGAAATTCCGTTGCTGGTATCAAAATATCCGCCAGTATTGGGGCGCAAGCGCTCAAGGAGAATTGTAAGATGGGGATCATTATCTATACCCGGATTTGGTTCAGAGCCCCAAAATTGAGTTTCTTTGGGATATATATTAGCATCAAACTCTTTGGCCAAATCATTGAGTGAGCTAATAAAGAGTGATCTTTCCGAAGGAAAGAGGTTATTATAGTAAGTATTATCTACATACCAATAAGCATGATCGCTACTAACAACTAAGGTAGCGCCTACTGTGGAGCGACCAGAGACGTCAAAATCTTTATTTACAATAAAGTTTTGCTGTTGGCCCAATGTATCTGCAGATACAAAGGAAGAGAAAGAGAGGGCTAAGACTACAAAAGCCGTTATCATGAAGCCCTGAATTGTTGATCTTAGTTTTGAATACATTATGATTAGTATATCAAGGATTGGAATGAATGAAACATGAATGACTTGCCAAACACCTTTAAATTATGTATAATATAGATATCCAATGAGAAAATTCTTACTACTTATTTTCGACATAGCGCTTCTATACATTTCTCTCGCAGCCACTCTCATCATTCGATATGATAGCGATCTTGCGTTGAGATACTATACTCACCTTGCACCTTTCACTATTATTTTTATTTTATGGTTAGCAATCTTTTATATTGCAAACCTTTATGATCCCAGAACATTTAGAAACTCAATACATTTTTATAGCGCGATATCTCAATCAATTATTATTGCTACAGTAATTTCGATTTCATTCTTTTACTTAATTCCCATTTTTGGCATCACCCCAAAAACAAATCTATTAATCTTTATAGCAATATTCTCTGGGCTGGATATATTGGTTCGATCAATGTTTAACAGCGTAGTAGAAACTAAATTCCACAAATCCACTCTGATGGTTGGGAACAGCGACCAGGCTAAAGAGCTGGCGGAGTTTATCCAACGCAATCCCCAATTAGGCTATCAACTAAAAAGTATTGTTGATGCTTCTGTACCATTAAAAGAGCTTGAAGAAGAAATAAAGGAAAAACATATTAATACTATAGTTATCGGTCCGGAAGCTTATCAGCGTTCCTCTATAATAGATCTTCTCTACCGTTCTTTGAACCGTTCAATAACTTTTTATAGTCTTCCAATGTTATATGAGCAACTCACAGGCAGAGTTCCCCTTGGAGCTATTAATCAAATTTGGTTTTTAGAAAATTTAAGTGAAGGAAATAAAAAAGTTTACGAAGGCTTGAAACGTATTGCCGATATGATCCTTGGATCAGTATTTGGGGCTCTTTCTCTCATTGCCTATCCTTTTATTGTTGCTGCAATGCAACTTGATTCCAGAGGACCAATATTTCATCGCCAGACTCGAATTGGACATCTAGGAAAATCATTTCAAATCGTAAAGTTTAGAACCATGATTCCAGATGCCGAAGCTAAAACCGGAGCGGTCTGGGCTGCAGATAACGATACCAGAGTAACCCGTATAGGAAGGTTCTTAAGAAAAACTCGCCTTGATGAGATTCCTCAATTTTGGACTATTGTAAGCGGGGCTATGTCTCTTGTGGGCCCACGAGCAGAAAGACCAGAGTTCCACGAAAAGCTAAAAGAACACATTCCTTTTTATGAAGAGCGGTATCTTATTAAACCAGGATTATCTGGCTGGGCTCAAATTAATTACCCTTATGGAGCATCGGTCCAGGACGCCGCAGAGAAACTTCAATACGATCTATACTATATTAAGAACCGTTCCTTCCTCTTAGACTTTGGTATTGTCCTTAAAACAATCCGCATCTCTCTGCAGCAATCAGGAAAATAACAGGCCCTCGTACGAGGGCCTGTTATTTTCAAAAAGGAGTTTTTGATTTATACTCCCAGCATGAAAAAGAAAGGATCAAAGCGGAATGGCAGAAAGGTAAATCTACGCGCAAAATTTAAAAAGTTTTGGAAACTTGGTTTCGAAGAATTTAATACTCAAGATTTTGACATCAATGCTGATGGAGAGCTTGTAGTACGAGAAGGAAATTTTCAATACAATATTTACGATATTGTAAAAAAGTATGGAACTTCAACCGAAATCGCCTTCCCTACTATTATCGAAAGCCGAGTACGCGATCTTATAGATACCTTCAACGCATACATAAAGGTGCTGGGCTACAAAGGTAAGTTTTTTTATCACTATGTAATGAAAGTTAATCAAAACCGAGAATTTGTGCTTCCAGCCGTAGCTGAAGGCGCAAATCTTGAAGTTTCTAGCGCAAACGAACTTTTTATAGTTAAGCGAATGATTGAGCAAGATAAGTTCAATAACCGGATCAGGGTACTTTGTAACGGGCCTAAAACAGAAAGGTACATTGAACTCATTGAAGAACTTCGGGGCAAAGGGATGATTATCATTCCTATTATTGAAAATGAGCACGAGCTTGAAAGACTAAGGAAGTTTAATGGTGAAGTCGGTATCCGTGTAAATCTAAATATAAAAATCAATGCTCACTTCGATAAAAAGTTTAATCATTTTGGTTTTACAGAAGAAGAACTTCTAAAACTGGGTAAGATAAGAAACCTTTCGATGATTTCTTATCACCTCTCATGTCAGATTGAAAAAATTGATGAGTTTATCCGCCCGCTTCGAAGAGCCATTAATCTTTACGCAACAATGCGAGAAAAGAATCCCAACTTGGATACAATTAATATAGGCGGCGGTGTTGGCATACCATTTGAAAAGAAACGAAAGTTATACACTCTAAAGAATTTAATTAATCAAATAGTTAAAAATGCGAAAAATGAATGCGACAAACTTGGAGTAAAGCATCCAAATTTAATTAGCGAATGGGGTACCCATGTTGCTGGGCCAGCACAAATTACATTGTTTAAGGTATTAACTGATAAGCAAGTGCCCAATAAAACAGATACCCGTTGGTATTTTATTGATGGAAGTTTTATTAACGACCTGGCAGATACCTGGTCTGTGCGCCGACAAAAATGGCACATTATTCCGGTAAACGGCCTTGATTCAACACGACTTCAAAAAACCTGGATTGCAGGTTCCAGCTGCGACAGCGACGATCGATACACTTCAAGCGGTGCTTACATTATGCTTCCCAAACTTAACGAAGACTTTACAGAACTATATATTGCAGTACTTGATACCGGTGCGTACCAAGATCCTCTCGCTTCTCACCACTGCTTACTATCTAGCCCTGCCAAATTAATAGCTTCAAATGGAGAAATAAAAATTGCGCGAAAGCGCGAAACCCCGGAGGATGTGGGGAAACTCTTTGGCTGGTAAACTAAAACCGCGCAATGCGCGGTTTTAGTTTACCACTGGCGGCCAAGACTTTGCACAAAACCTCGAGCATCACCTTCAAAGCCCGGATCAAGCTTAGCGGCGGTCTTGGCTTCAATCACCGCACCATCTATGTTTCCAATCTTCGCATATCCAACAGCGAGAGAGGCGTGGTACTGAGCATTACTTGGAGTTAGTTTGATGAGCCCCTCATATACCTTAACCAGGTTTGGGTAATCATTACGCTTTATATACACATTAGCTAATCTTAGATAATCCTGCTCTCCAGGCGTATGTCCAAGAGCAAGAGCTTGATTGGCGACTTTAATCCCAGCTTCCACATTACCGCTCTCCATTTGGACAGCAACTAAATACCAGTAAGAAAGGCCGACATTAGGGTTCAAGTCCAATGCCTTCTGAAAAGCCTCAATCGCATGAGGATAATCCTTTTTATTTAAGTAGGCTTGTCCAATTTCAAAATAAGTACGGACAAAGGTGGGTGAATAGCTTAATGCTATGTTTGCATGCCTTAGAGCTTCGTCATTATATGGAGACTTTGAGTCATCTTTTCCAAGAATAATATTCAATCGAGATAAATAAAGTTCAGGCAGATAGTCGAGTGGATTTTCCTCGGCATTTTTTTGAACTTCTTTAATTGCTAGTTGAACAGCTTCGTCAAAGATGGGCGTAGACTTATTCTCTGTAGAATAATCTAACAAGTATTGCGCCATACGATTTCGGAATTCATATTTGCCAGGAGTGTTGTAAGCAATAGATTTTTTATAACTCGTCATTGCACTATTAAAGTCATTGCCCCATCCCTGCACGATACCTCGAGTTGTAGAATAATTTGCTTTAGATGGAAGAATATTAATCCAGTACACAAAAAGGATTGCAACAACCGATAACACAGCCAGAACAGCTCTGTGCTTACTCATTAATGGTTGCGGGTTTGCTGGAGCTGGTTGAGGATCAGCAAGGAAAGAAATAAAAGCCAACGAGCTGAAAAAGACAATAAAGTTTGCGGAAGTGTCAAAAATAAATGCGTTATGAATCATATAGGCCACAATCATGGATATAAGCAAAATTGGAGCAATCCCCTGTTCTGGTTTATCTTTTAGGCGCCACAAATATCTAAACGCCACAAAGAACATCCACAAGTAAGTAAGAATACCGACCAGTCCCATGGTTACCAAAATTTCCACGAACATGTTGTGAGCACGATCAAATAGGGTTTCGGATCCAGGCCCATTAAAGAATTTAGGATTAAAATATTTAGAAAATGGAATATTGAAATTTTCTGGACCCCAGCCTACGAGCATGTATTTTGGATTCTCGCTCCAACCCTTCAAGCCCGCCTGCCAAGCCCAAAATCGAGTTTGGACTGTGTAACTCGAGGTTGAAAAATCAGTGATACGTCGCAAGTAGGAAGAGTTCTGAACAAAGCTTGTGGTGCGGAAAGACAGGGAGAACAAGATAAATATGGCACCCAAACCAACAAGGCCTAGAAGGGCTCTCTTAGCGTACTGGGAATGTGTACGCAAGAAATAAAGTCCCGCAAAAAGAAGAAGCGAAATAGAGAGTCCTAGAATAGAACCTCTAACTGCTGTTAAAAATACTGCCAGACCCATTAAGACTGCGCTGATTAACCAAAACTGGCGTTCTTGCCTTTTACTGGACCAGCTGGCTAAGATTAGTGCCAAAAATATATTTAGCAATTCATAACCAGCAAACAATGCTGGGTTTCCGATAGTACCAAATATACGCGATCGTCCGCCTGAACCAATAAACATACTCAGGGTTGTGCGCTGCCCAATGCCATAGAGGGCCGATAGTGCTCCGGCAACCACGGTGATTTTTAAGAGGGTTATCCAGTCTTCTTGGGTCCTCAAAACAGAAGTCGCTACTACATAAAAAACAAAGTAATGCCAAAAGCTAAAAAGACCTCCCATTCGCTCGAGGGTTCCCCAGATGCTTTGGTAACTATTTATGCTAGTGACACTAGTAAGAGTAAAAGCTAAAGCAAAAGATAAAAACGCCCAAAATAATTTATTTGTTCGTGGGCGGTAGCTGGGATTACGCCAAGCAAATACAACGTATAAAACGAACATGATTTCAACAAAGCTACGGAAAACAACCACTTTTCCAAAGTGGAATGGGGATATATATTGAGAAAAAATAACTAGAGGAAGCAGTGCTGTGGCGTAGATACAATACTTTAAAATGGTGCGTAAATTCATAGTTTTATAATACCCTATTTATTCTATTTTTCAAGTGAACCAAGAGATAGAAGAAGGATATAAGATGTGAGATTGTAAACCAAGCTGAAATCATCAAAATCCCTCCCCAAATACCAAAATGCCGAATAAGATATAGGCCTGTAGGAATACCAACACCTAAAGTAACAGCGTTAATAATGATAGATATTTTTACTTTGTTTATAGCTCTCCACATTGGTCCCAGAGCTACTCCAATCCCCAAAAAACCTCCATAAATAAACAAACCAAATACATACTTAAGACCAGGCAAAAAACTTTGGCCATATAAAATTCGAAGAGCTATTGGAGAAACAACAATCGCGCCTCCAGTAAGGAGCATGGACAATCCCAATGAGTAGAGAGAGACCCTAAGAAACGTATTTCTTAATTGTTTTATCTCCGTTACCTTTAATTTAGGAAATTCTACATTAAGCAGAACAGATATTGGACCTAGAAGACTTAGGGCTAAATTTATGTATGCAAAAGATATTTTAAAATAAGAAATATCTGCAGCAGAAACATACAAACCAATCATTAAAATCGGGAGAATACCATAAAGGGCGGCTATGTTTTTATCGAGAGCAATCCAAGCACTAAATTTAAAATATTTTTTTAATTCTGCATCCCAAATCTTATTTGCAAAATCCCGCAAGGAAGGAAAGATGGAATGGTTTCTTTTGATTGTTCTCCAAATTATTACCGAGATAAAAAATATTATGATAGTTCCTATTAGATGGCCAGTAACTGAGCCCAAGATTCCAAAACCCAAGAAGACAAACAATAGAGAAAGTCCGCTTCTTACAACTTGATCAGCCAAGCCCAGCAGAGACATTTTTTTAATGTTGCCAGTAACCTGAAGTGCCAAACTAGAAAAATTAAAAAAAGTACTAGAGATAAAGCCAGCTATTACTAATATACTGGCGTACCACCCAATCTGAGGATTGTTATAAAAATATAAAGATATTTTTGGAGCATAAATAATTGCACCGAGAGATAATGCTCCGATAATAATCATCATCCGCGCCGAAAACATAAAAGCTCCATGAGTAGCCTTGGTATCCTCTCGAGCATAGGACTCTCCCACAATGGTTGTTACGGCATCAGAAAGACCCATACTAACAATGAGTACTAGTAGGCTGGCCAGCCCAAAAGCCAGAGAATAAACTCCGTAGAGCTGAGGCTGGAGCAGACGAGCAATAATAATACCCACCAAGCCCTGAACCAAGCTCGCCCCAAAGCTTCCTATTTGTAGAGTGGCGACATTTCGAACAAAGGGATGCTGAAATATTTTTTTAAATTTGGTAATCACGCTGCCAATCAAAATTTATTTTTGGATCATCAAATGGAATGGTGCGAATAGTAATGTTGTTTGGATTGTAAGCCTCACTGGCATGGTAGATTATTCCCATTGGCGTATCTCCTAACGGTTTGTAGCCGTGAGCAACCTCACCAGGAATAGCAATTACCATCATATTGTCTTCTCCAGTGATTATAACATCAGTCTGGCCTTTAGTGGGAGAGTCTTTGCGCATATCATGAAGAACTACTTGAGCCTTACCTTTGATAATGCACCAGACCTCCCAATAATCGTGGATGTGCCAAGCCTTAATAACTCCGGGCTTAGTTTCGGAATAACTTGTTTGAAGAACTTCGTGGAAAGTATCTTCGCCCGACTTAATTAGCTCGGCAAAAAAACCACGCTCATCGCCATGTTTAACAACTTTTTTTATTATTATACCTTCTATCATATTAATGTTTTAATAATTCTTTTTCGTCTGAAATATTAAGTTCTTTTTTCATCTTGGACACGTCCATACTACTGTCGGCTGGTACCCACTCTGGTTTGAGTATGGTTTCTACTTCTGGCTTTGTTCTTTTGGCGTAATCTTCAAGAGAGACTCTGGGGCCGCCTAAATTTAAGACTCCAACGACACTAGACTGTGCAGCTTTCAGCACCAAGGGAGCCATTTCATCTACATAGAGTTTAGAAACGTAATGGTCTTTGTATACTTTAGGCCAAGGAAAAGGGATTGGCCCAAAGTCTAATCTTAAGATTAGAAAATCATGTAGCATTCTCACTGATGCTTCAGCTCCTACTTTAGACCAACCAAATCGAGATGGAGCCAACAATGGCTCTTCTTCTTTATGAGACCCGGGTCCTGTATATACAAAGTCTGTTGAAGCGTGAACAAGTTTAATACCATTCTTGAAACAGGCAAGGGCTAAATTCGCTGTACCAATAATATTTGTTGTGATCCCCAACTCTGGATTTTTTTCATGTTCAGGAGGATTATTATATGCGGCTAAGTGTAATAAAACTTTGGGCCCATATTTTTCTAGGGTGCTTAGAATTGAACTCAAATTGGTTATATCCATCTCTTGATGAGAAGGGGAAATAATTTCTGGGTCCAGTCTTTTAATTTCGGATCCGAGCAAACCAGACCCACCTGTCATTAGAATTTTCATGATTAAATAAGTTTTGGACTAGGCACATGCGTGACCCACTTTCCGCCAGACTTTTTGTACCAAGCTTGATATTTATTAATCTCCTTACCGTGATTCCAAGCGCACAGAAAAACATAATCTATCATCTTTGATTTATTATCTTTACCCTCCTCAAAGATAGCTTGGGGTACAACTGGAATATGGACTCCTGGATAATATTTTCCTTGTTTCTCTGGAGTGGTATCAGTAACGAATGAAATTAAATTAGGACCAATCCCACAATAATTAAAAATGGTAGTTGCTTTTGAAGTGGCTGCGAATCCACAAACAATCTTCCCCTGTTTTTTTATTTTTGTAAGGAGGGCAACCAAATCTTTTTTGGATTTTTCTGTGTTCTTTTTTAATTTATTAAGTTGAGCTGGAAGATTTTTTTCTTTGGCCAGCCATTTTGCCACAGCAGGCTTAACTTTATAGGAATCTTTGTGACCCACATACATTCTTAGTTCACCGCCATGGACCTCGATGTGTTCACAATCAAAGACATGATAACCAAGAGGCTCCAGCATTTTATTTATAAATGAAATAGTAAAGTACCAAACATGCTCGTCATAAATCTGATCATACGAAGTTTTCTCAACTATATCCACAAAATAAGGGTCCTCAAAAACAAATACTCCATCTCGGTCGATAAGTTTTGTAACGGCTTTTAGATATCCTGAAAAATCTTCAACATGGCAGGAAACATTAGCCCCGAACACAAGAGATACTTTGCCCTGGGCCAAGATTTCACCAGCAACTGATTCATTCATGAATTTGCTTATTACTTGATGGCCTTTTGCTCGAGAAACGTCTGCAACATTAGTAGATGGTTCTACACCAATCGCCTTAACCCCCAAATCTTTCCAGGCTTCCAACATGATTCCATCGTTTGATCCCATTTCAACAACAATGCCTTTTTTGGCATAAGGCAAAAGCTTTTCGGCTGTTTCTCTGAAGTGAATCTGCATTCCCC
>JAIFWG010000011.1 GCA_019662005.1 Candidatus Parcubacteria bacterium | reverse complement strand
GGGGAGAGACAAAGAGCAAAACCATGCCCGCTCCGCCTCCATATGGCCGACCATCGATGGTCCCCCGCTTATCATCGGCGTAGTCTCTTAAGTTATGCGTTTTTATAGAAATTAATTTTTTATTTTGGGCGCGAGAAATTAAGGCTTCTTTATTAAAGCTTTCAAAAAAATTAGGAAAGATTGTTATGACTTCAAATTTCATTTTTATGGGAATACCTTTAGGTGCGACCTCAAATTTCATAATTAATATTATACAATAAAATAAAGAACCCAGCAAGCTGGGCTTAAAGTCTACGAATGTGTGTAAAAAAATCTGGAAACTTGCGACGCTTGTGAACTTGGCAAAGAGCAATAGTAAGGAAAAGCGAAACAACCATGGCTGCAATGGGAATCCAATCGTACTTTGAAGAATTAAAGTCAGATCGATCCAAAAGAACTACAACAAATATACCCACAACACTAAGGAGAACCGATATTGGGAACCACAGAAAGACGTAAATCAGATCAATTCGATTTCTTATCTTTTCTGTTCTCCAAAGTTCCTTAATATCAATTCGCAAAACTTCGTAAGTCTTACCGCAAACAGGACAGAAATCCCAAGATGGCACTAAGGGGAAATGTGAATTACATTGAGGACAAACAACACCAATATTCATGTCAATGAACCTGATGAGAATATACTCCAAATCAAAATGCCTCGCAATCGAGGCATTTTGATTTTTAATTTTAGAAGCTACCGATTCCTTCCATTACGTCCTCGACAGTCTTTTCTTTTTCTCCGCCCATTGAACCGCCAGTCATTCTGCCGCCTTCTGGCTCTTCGATTCGGAGATTAACTCGAGCGTTATTTCTCATACCAACTATTCGAGCAAGGGTTCGGATTGCCTTTGCGGTTGAGCCGCTTCGGCCAATCAAGAGTCCCATATCTTCTCGTGATACTTTAACTGAAAGCAATACTCCAAGTTCGTCTACAGTCCGAGTAACTCCGACTGCGTCTGGATTATTAACGATTGATTTTATAATAAACTCTACAAATTCCTGATCTCGATCTTTTGCCAAGGTTCTGCAAGCCGACTACCTGATCAGAGTTCAAGCGAGGCTGGGACTCTTTTCATGCAGCAGCTTAGATTACGGAATTAATTATAAAAATAATTTACTCCGAATCTCAGCGATTGTCAATCTTGCCCGAAAAATATTCGTAAGTTTGTTTTGAGACCGCATCCATTATCTCTCTTGCCTTATCTTGCTCTAATCCTTGCAACATAACAGTCATCATGTAGGGCCGACCTTTTAAATAAACGATTCCAGAATCGGAATAAATTTTATTAATCACATCTTCGCCGTATTTGTGAGCAAATTCAACATCTTTAGGTAATCCCCTATCCAAGAATTCTGTAAATGTAGATCTAGACAGTAATTCAAGTATTTTTTCTGAATCTTCTCTCTTTAAATAACTGGAAGTATAGAGAGCTCTAAAAAACCTTGTGTATTCTTTGGCGCTTATTTTGCCATTAGGGTCAGCCAACTCTTCTAATCCAGTCTGGTCAATCAAGGACTGAAAATCTTCAACCGTTACTTGCCTAAGAAGCATTCTCTGGGCAGTATTATCAGAATCAACCAAAAGAGCTTCCAGTAGTTTGTCTACTGAAAAATAAGTACCTGGCCAGCTAGCATAAAGAGTGCCAGAAAGAGGATCAAGGTCATCATTGCGTATAACTATTTGATCGTTAAGCTTTAGCTTTTTATCTTCGACTTTCTTCATTATTACAAAGGCTAGAGGCAATTTAGCCAGGCTAGCTGGAAATATCTTAAGATCTCTATTAATTGAAATATTTGCGCCAGTATTTAAATATTCTAAATACAAAGACATTTTATTGCTCCCCAAGGCTTTGCTTATATTTTCAAAATAGTCCCTTAGCGGATCAACGTTAATGATAAAGTTTTTTTGTTCTATAAAATTACGAGAGATATCAATAAGTGGGTATGAATTTAGAAAGAAAAACTTTAAGTACAAAGCAACCGCCAAAAATAAAACATTTCCAATAATCAAACAGGAAATGAGAATCGGAAAATGCCGATTGTGTTTTATTTTTTCGTATAAACTAAGCATTAAATCACAATATTGAGGAGTTTATTTTGAATATAGATAAACTTTTTTGGTTCTTTACCTTCGAGACTCCTTTGCACTTGATCAGAGACCAAGGCTAAGTTTTTAACTTCATCTTCTGAAATTCCAGGTTTCACTTGCAAAGTATCTCGCAATTTTCCATTCACCTGAATGACTAAGGTGATTAATTCTTGATCCAGAAGAATTTCGTCATACTCTGGCCAAGATTGTAGGTGCACAGAGTCAGAGTTCCCTAACACTTCTTGCCACAACTCTTCTGTGATGTGGGGAGCAAATGGGGCAATAACTTTTAAAATCTTTTCGGTGTTTTCCTTTGAAAGCTTGCCCTCTCCCACCTCAGCTTCCAGAGAATTAACTAACTTCATCAACCCGCTCACGCCAGTGTTGAACTTATGTTGCTTAATGTCGTTGCCTACATCTTTGACTGCTCTACTGATGGCTACATCAATTTCTCTTGCTTCTTTAACAGTACGTTGTTTGTCATTAAATCTTTCTAAAATATTCCACACCCTATTAAGAAATCTATTCACTCCGCCGATATTATTGGAATTCCACGCATAATCCTGTTCAAAAGGACCAAGAAAAGCAAAGTTCATTCGAACTGAATCTGCGCCATATTTATCAACTTCAGTATCTGGATCTATTACGTTACCCTTCGACTTAGACATTCTTTTGCCATCCGGACCCATAATCACGCCGTGATTTCTTCGAGAAAGAAATGGCTCCGGGAATTCAATCACTCCAAGACTGTTTAAAGCTTTGGTAATAAACCGCGCGTATAATAAATGCATTGTATTGTGCTCGCGGCCTCCAATATACAGTGGCACAGGCAACCACTTATCCATTTTTTCTTTTGAAACCAATTCCTGCTCATTCTTTGGATCGGTGTAGCGCATGAAGTACCAAGATGAGTCGACAAAGGTGTCTATGGTATCTGTTTCTCTTTCAGCCGGACCACCACACTTTGGACATTTTATCTTAACCCATTTTTCCGAGCGAGCTAATGGAGACTTGCCACCTTCAACTGGCAGAAAATCTGTAAGCTTTGGCAACTTAACTGGTAAATCTTCTACTGGAACTGGCTGGTAACCACATTCGGAGCATTGAATCATCGGAATTGGTGCTCCCCAATAGCGCTGGCGGGACAAAATCCAATCATGCAATCGATAGGTCTTGTGAAACTCGCCTAAGCCCTTATCTTTTAAGGCTTGAGTAATCTTTTCTCTAGCCTCAACAGAAGGCATCCCATCAAAACCATCTGAATTAATGAGTACTCCCTCAGACTCATTAGCTTTGCCGATAAAATCTCCCTCATTTAAAACAACCTCTTTGATTGGAAGGGTGTATTTTTTAGCAAATTCAAAATCTCTCTGATCATGCGCGGGCACAGCCATAAGTGCTCCAGTTCCGTATCCTCCAAGAACATAATCCCCTACCCAGATAGGGATTTCTTTTTCAGTCATCGGATTTACGGCATTGAATCCAGCGAATACGCCCGTCTTGTCACTTTCTTCCTGTCGTTGAAGTTCTGTTTTTCTTAAGCTTGTAGAAATATATTCGATTACTTCTTGGGACGCTTTCCACCCGATCTCGATCCATTTTTTTGCAAGCTCTGGAGATACCACTAAAAACGTAGCTCCAAAAATAGTATCGGGCCGAGTCGTAAATACTTCTACAGCATGCTCTTGGTCTTTTACTGGAAATTTAATCTTTGCACCTTCAGATCTTCCGATCCAATTTTTTTGAGCGATCTTAGTAGTCTCTGGCCAATCTAGTCCTTCTAAGTCATCTATGAGCACATCGGCAAAAGAAGTTATCTTGAACATCCACTGAGAAAGTTCTCTCTGTTCTACGATATTACCGCAACGATCACATTTTCCATCGATAACCTGTTCGTTGGCAAGTACTGTTTTATCGTGCGGGCACCAATTAACAAATGTTTTGGCTCGATAAGCCAGACCAGCTTCGTATAACTTTAAAAAGATCCATTGAGTCCATTTGTAATATTCGGGGTCGCTTGTGTCCACTACTCTGGACCAGTCAAAGCCAGCCCCAATACTATGGAGCTGCTTAGTCATATTGCTGATATTTTTCTTAGTCCACTTCTCTGGAGTAGAGCCGTGTTTTATTGCAGCGTTTTCTGCTGGCAATCCAAACGCGTCAAAGCCAATTGGATACATAACGTTGTATCCATTCATTCGAAGATAGCGGCCATAAATATCGGCGATCGAGTATGTAAACCAATGGCCCATGTGTAGATTGCCAGAAGTATAAGGAAACTCCGCCAGAAGCATGTAATTTTTGTGACCAAAATCTTTGGCTTCGTATAGCTTTTCTTTCTCCCATTGCTTCTGCCATTTCTTCTCTATTTTTTGAGGATTATATTTCATGAATATTAAATAGATTCTTACAGTTTTTTGTAGTTTTTTCAATCACTGATTCTGCTAACTCATTTTTGAGTTCAGCGATTTTTTTGGCTACTTCTATAATATAGACCGGTTCATTGCGTTGGCCACGGTGAGGTTCAGGGGTTAAATATGGCGCATCGGTTTCAAGCAAGATTCGATCAAGCGGCACAAAACGCAACATTTCATCGTACTGTCTAGCAAAAGTAATAATTCCATTGAATCCAATATAAAAACCTAAATCCAGATATTGCTTGGCTTCTTCTAAAGTTCCGGTAAATGAGTGGGCTACTCCCAATCTAGGCGGTAAGTTGTTTTTTAGTATTGATAATAGATCCTGATGCACAATACCCACACTTCCCTTTCCGGCATCTCGCGAGTGAATTATAACTGGCACATTAATCTTGCTAGCAAGCTGGAGCTGCTTATCAAACCGTTCTCTTTGAAATTTTTTAGATAATTCTTCGGTCGTACGATAATAATCCAGCCCTATTTCTCCCATCGCCACTACCTTAGGCTGTTTCAACAACTCTTCGTATTCTTGTGCGTTAAATTGTTCATCTAAATTATCGTTTGGGTGCAAACCAACAGAAGCCCAAATGTGATCATACTGGCCAGCAAGTTCAATCGCCTGTTTTGAGGTTCTATAGTCTGTACCAACGCAAATCATACTAACACCCGCGCCTTTGGCGCGGGCTAGCATTTCATCCCGATCATTATCATATTGTGGAAACTGCGGATGGCAGTGTGAATCAAAAATTGACATAGGGTCTTATAATTGGTTTAATCCTATCAAGTTCTTAACATGAAAAGCTGGTGGCACAATCCTGACGAACCACCTGAAATAGATGAGTGCAGGAATATCTTTGAAGCTGTTGCGATTACCTCTTTAATCTTCTCTATAGTATTCTTCTTATCGTTTATAGATCTATGTGAAGCTGTCAGATTACGACTCAAGGCGCGGGAATAACCCTGGGCCTTTTTTAATTCTAAACGTGTCGCCATCTTTCTGAAAAACTTCTGAGATTTTATTACTAGTCTCTGGCATAAAAGGTTCAAGAAGATGATTAACGCGTTCGATCATTAGCAAAACAGTTGTCATTGTTTTTAAGAATTCTGCTGGGTTAGTCTTTGCCTCGTCCCAAGGTTTTCTCTCGCTTATTAATAAATTAGCCTCTGCAATCTTGGCCCACACAAAATTTAGAGCCTCGTGTAAACGAAATTGGTCGATAGAAGCATTAAAAGTGCTTTGGTCTTCATCAAATTTAAGAATATTTTCTTTAGCAATTATTAGCTCTCCATCGAGATTGCTTTCAATCAAAGTTGCAACGCGCTGAACCAAATTCCCTAGACCGTTGGCTAGATCCCCATTATAGCGTTCAACTAACTTTTTTTCAGAAAAGTCTCCATCTTGATCAGAGGGAATTTCTCGAAGCAAAAAGTAGCGAACAATATCGACTCCATATTTTTGCACTATCTCAAAAGGATCAATTACATTGCCAATCGTCTTAGACATTTTTTCACCATCGACATTGATAAACCCATGAACATAAATTGCTTTCGGTAATTGGATACCTGCAGAGATTAGCATTGCTGGCCAAATCATGGCATGGAATCTAAGAATATCTTTACCAACCAAGTGAACATCGGCTGGCCAATAGTTTTTAAACTGCTCACTATTGTCTGACCAGCCTAGAGCAGAGATATAGTTAGTTAAAGCATCTGCCCAAACGTAAATAGTTTGACTTGAATCATCAGGAACCGGAATCCCCCACGTAAGAGTTTTTGAAGGGCGAGAAAAGCTTACATCTTCAGCATCATCCAAAAGATTAAGAAGCTCATTCTTTTTTGTATGAGGCAGTATCTCCAGCTCCCCAGATTCAATCCTCTTTCGAATTTCTGGTTTATATTTAGTTAATTTAAAAAACCAATTTTCTTCTTTAACTTTTTCCGGTTCGGTTTTATGTAATGGACACACACCATCAACTAAATCATTTTTTTTAATAAAGGCTTCGTGACCAACACAATACAATCCTTCGTAATCTTTTTTATACAAATCTCCGTTAGCCACTAGGATTCTCCAGAGTTTCTCTACGGCTGGCCAATGCCGCTCCTTATCGGTAGTACGAATAAAATCATCGTTTGAAATATTAAGAATTTTTGTGAGTTCCTGGACTTTCCCAACAATGCCTTCAACGAATTTCGCTGGTTCAGTGTCATTTTTAGCCGCAGCTTTAGCCACGCTTGAACCATGTTCATCGGTGCCAGTTAAAAACATGGTATCATCCCCTTTCTGTCTATGATACCTAGCAATCACATCAGTTAAAATCAATTCAAAAGCATATCCGATGTGCGGATTTCCGTTTGTGTAAACAATTGCGGTTGTTATATAAAATTTATTCTTCATCACTGATTTCTATCTTGTGTTTTTTAATCGGTCCCAGCACCACTACAAATTCACCGAGTGGTTCTTTTCCTAGGCGCATCGTAATTTCTTCGGCGGTACCGCGATATGTAGTTTCAAATTGCTTGGTCAGTTCACGGGAGACCATCAGGTCACGAGGGTTCTTGATGTTTTTTAATTCCTCTAAGGCCTTAATGATCCGGTACTTAGACTCATAGAATACCACTGTATGGGGTATGGTGTCGAGATTTTTAAAAAATGTCTGTCGGCCTTTTTTGTGAGGAGGAAAACCTAAAAAAGTAAAAGTATCTGTCGGAAATCCGCTGATTGATAGTGAAGCTATAGCCGCGTTTGCGCCAGGGATGGGCACAACTTTAACTTCAGGCAATTCTTTGAGTATTTCGTGAATTAAAAAATTGCCCGGGTCATTAATTCCCGGAGTTCCAGCATCAGAGACTAATGCCAAGTTTTTGCCCTGTTCCAGTAATGAGACAACTTGGGCAATTTTTTTAAGATCACTGTGCTGATGATAGATCATAACTTCTTTTTTGATATTATATCGATCAAGAAGTTTTCGAGTCACCCTGGTATCTTCGGCCAGGATTATGTCGACATTGCTCAGCACGCTTACAGCGCGAATAGAGAGATCATCAAGATTTCCGATTGGAGTTCCAACGATATAAAGAGTAGCCATACTTAAGCGCTGGCTTTGCGAGATTCTTTTTGCTTAGCCAAATCATCGAGCATCTCTACTATAATAGTAGCCATTGGCACAGATAGAATCATTCCTGGAATACCAGCAAGTTGTTCTCCCACCAGCAAGGCGATGATTACTACAATTGGATTAAGGTTTAGCGTCTTACCTAAAATTAGTGGTACTAAAATATGATTTTCTAGCTGCTGAACTACTACATAAAATACAATTACCCAGAGCCCAAGACTTGGTGACTGCAGAAAAGCAAGAAACGCAGAAGGAATCGCAGCAATGACTGGACCAACCATTGGGACCAATTCCAGGAACATCATAAGGATTCCCAAAATCAATGCGTACTTAATATGCATAAGCGATAAGCCGATGTACACTACAAGTCCCACGATTAACCCCAGCAATAACTGTCCTTGGAGCCACTTACCCACCTTAACTTCGGCTCGTTTCCACAATCCAATCACATAATCTTCGTATTTTTCTGGCACTACCGATCCTAGAAAGTTTTCAATGCCCTTGCGAGTTACGGCAAGATAGAAAGATATAATCAAAATAGCAATGAATGAAAATATGCCGCCGAATATACTGACAATTAATCCTGCCACTGACTGGGACGCCTGCTGGAGATATGTAGAAAGACCACCAAGCAGATTTTGTAATTCTCCCAAGAAATCTAAGTATTGAGGGGAACCTTGTTGAGCTTGTTCCAAAGAGTTAGAAACTCCTTCTACTACTTTAGGCAAACTATTAACCAATTGGTTAATATCGCTTGAGATATAAGGAACAACCATCGAAAATACTAGAAGCACCAATCCGAGCACTACTAAATAAAGGCCCAAGACGCCGACCAAACGTGGAAATCTTTTTTCATCAAGCCAGTTAGCAAAGGGCGAAATCGCCGACGCAATAATAAGCGCAAATAAGAAAATAATTAATACGTCTTTCAAGACGTAAAGGAAAATAAAAAAGAGTACGAGTAAAATAGCTCGCAAAACGCTGCCGGTAGAAATATCTAATTGGGTTCTCTCCATCAAATTACAGCTTCAATATGTTTTTAAATGGGGCCTCATCAGTAAATGGCCCGACCAACGCGAGATTTAATTTAGATTCATCAAACACTTCTGACGCTACCTGCATAATATCAGCGAGCGTCACTTTCTTAATTTTATCGAGCTCTTCGTCAGGTGTCAAAACTTTATCCATGAATAATGCCTTTTCAGCAAAGACTTCGGCTACAGTGTCAGAATGTTCCAGAGCCAATGCTGTGCGGCCTATCGCTTTATCAATGGCTTGCCGGAGCTCTAGCGGTGTAACTCCTTCTCTCTTAACTTTTTTTAATTCAGCCATAATAACCTCGATCGCTTCAAACACTCTTTCGTTATTTACACCAGCTGAAACAGCAAAGTACCCCGTATCAGTGTAGTCTTGCTGACCTGCTGAAACATAATATGCCAACCCACGCTTCTCTCTGACTTCATCAAATAACCGCGAGCTCATGCCCCCACCAAGTATGCTGCTCAATACTGCTAGCGGATATCTGCGTGGGTCTTTCATATGATAAGAACGAAAGCCCAAAATAAAATGGGTCTGATCTGTGACTTTGTTAAATATTTTTACAGCTGGACCGTTTTGCTCTTCTCTGACGGCCAATTTATCGAATTTTTTTCCTTGGCGAATGTTTTCAAACATCGCTTCTACTTTTCTCTTTATCGCTTCCTGATCGATATTGCCAGCAATTGCTACAATTGTGTTTTCAGCAATGTAGTGAGTATTAAAGTAATTTACAAAATCTTCCTGCTTCATTTTAAGGACTGTGTCCTTGTCCCCGGCGACATCCCAACCAGCAGGCTGATCACCATAAAGGAGTTGCTCAAAGAGATCCCCTGCGTAGCGAGGTGGGTCATCTTTATACATATTAATTTCTTCGACGATTACATTTCGTTCCACCTTGATCGCATTCTCGTCTAGTTTTGAATTTAAATAAATATCAAAGATGACATCCATGATAACGTCTATCTTCTCGGCACTTGCTTTAGCATAGTAGCCCGTATACTCCTTTGAGGTAAACGCGTTAAACTGTGCACCGATTGATTCTAGCTCTCGAGAAATATCTAAATATCCAGGACGCTTGGTTGTGCCTTTAAACATCATGTGCTCCAAAAAATGGGAAATGCCATTGATGTCTTTGGTTTCATATTTAGAACCTGTGCCAACTAAAACCAAAACAGTAGCTGTTTTGGTCCCTTCCATAGGAACCGTCAACAACCGAAGGCCTGAATCAAATTTATCAAACTGATAATTAAATCGAGATTGTTCCATATTTACTTATCTTACCATTTTATAAAGACAGGATGAACATGTAAGTATTACTGAATATACTCGAATCTCAGACTTTTGTAAATTAAAAGCGGCACAAGTGCCGCGGTTCTATTTAATAGTGATATATGAAAACGGACTATCGCTCTCTAGGAATGCGAAGGCGTTAATTGTCGGTGCAGTAAACACAAATGAACGAAATTTAACCTTTTGCCCAACACTGAATCTTTCTGGATGAATATATGCAATGACAACTTTATTCATGTCACTTGTGTCTGCCCTACTCATAAAAAATGGAAAACCCTTTCTTGCTTCAGAAACTTCCAAAACCAGCCCCTTTTCCTTCCCTGTTAGACTTGCTGGGTATCCAAGATCGTGATTATTATCCATAACGATCCCGTAACCCTCAATGTTCCATGAAGCATCTGCTAAAAGAACTAGGGATAGGATGAGCGGAAAAATAAAAAGAATACTTGGAACTCTGGCAACTTCTTTGTCATAATAGGCTCCCCAAAGTATAACCAAGAAAAAAATAGAAAGCAGGCCACAAAAAAAGAACAGAGTGTCATTTTTTTGTAAAAGTTCGTAAAGTCCGCCGGCTTTCAAAACAGAAAAAGCAACAATGCAAAAAGTCAAAACTGAAAAGATTATTTTCATTTTAACCTGCGCGTAAACAAAATACCACGAAAGTGGTATTTTGTAAAGAATATGAATTTGTGTCGGCGGGTGGAATTGAACCACCGACCTGAGCGTTATGAATGCTCCGCTCTAACCCCTGAGCTACGCCGACATTGATATTCTATATTATATTGGATTTTCTTGATTAATTCAATGCTTGTAGTATAATAACTAAACAGATCGCGGGGTAGCGCAGCGGCAGCGTGCCGGGCTCATAACCCGGAGGTCGTGGGTTCGAATCCCACCCCCGCAACAAGAATCCGAAGGCGAAGTGGCCGGAGCGAAGAGTAGGTCACAAGTTAAAATAATACAAAACACCCGCTACGGGTGTTTTGTATTATTTTGTGGCGTGGATCTTAATCCGCCAATGCGGTTCTTTTTACAATCTTATCCACAACAATATAAAAAGAAAGCTTTAAATGACTTATAATAAAGAAAGCAATTAATCTAAAGCGACTTAAACAAGATTTTGTTTTTAACAAAATCTTTACTAAGCTGCCCACTTTATGTCTAAATATAGCAAGTTTTTGTTAGTCGCTCTGTCAGTCTTTTTGTTCTCAGGACTTTTGGTTCATGACTCATCAGCAGCAGTAGTTCCCCTATCTGCGTCTTCAATGAGTCCGTCTAGCCCGTTGTCATGTTATGACTTTGATAAAAACCTTAATCCTCGCAGCAAGGATGCTGGCGTAAGATTTCTCCAGTTCTTTTTGCAAAAAGAAGGTTATTCAATTGATCCATCAGAATATGGTACGTATGGTTCAGGCACAACTGCTGCTGTTAAAGGTTTCCAAGAAAAATATTCTTCAGCAACATTAGCACCAGTTAAACTCTCATCTGGCACTGGTCGCTTTGGAAAATTGAGCAGAGCAAAACTTAATTCAATCTATAGCTGCTCCGCTCACTCTATTTCCTCTGACTGGAAGGTTAATTTTACTGTTCCAAATATGACGCTTGATAATACAGGAGTGACCGCCAATTTCTGCAATCAAAGCCAGACTGATGTTCCTGTGTTTCCTATCCGCATAAGACTTAACGGCATAAATAGAGATTTTGACATCTTGGATGCACACAAAGCAGGTGCATGCAGCACAGAAAAGTTCTTGTATGAGGGTTGGGGTCTTTCCTATGACTCAGGAAGTACTTTTACTGCAGTAGTACTTATGGACCCAACAAATATTTATAAGAGCAGTCAATTACAGTATCCTCTCAGCAACACCACAGCAACCTTAAAAGTTCCGGCCATTACTGGGACCCATCTTGCAGTTAGAAGCATCCTAATGAAAAACACCGGAATACAAATTACAGCATGTAACCTAGGCACAACGAATCTACCAAGTTACCCAGTCAAAATAACGGTAAACGGAATAAGCAAAGATCTTGATGTCCCTGGTGCCTACGCGTCTGGTAAATGTGCCCCTATTGCTTGGCCCTATAGCACGTGGAACTTAACCTATACCCCTGACACTGTTTACAATGTTACTGTGATATCTGACCCAAACAACATATTCAACGAAGTCAATGAATACGATAACGCCGCAACAGTTATCGGTATTCCATAGTTTCTACTAAATATTCAAGAGTTTACAAAATACCACTTTCGTGGTATTTTGTTTAGGCTTTCACAGTGAAAACAAAAAAGCTCAACGAAGAAGATGAGGTTTTTATTCTTCGCAAGCACCCAAGAAATCCTACGGTTCTAAGGTTGGCAACTGCAAGCAGCAAGTACGGTGAAGATATTGGAACAATCAAATATTCCCGCAGTCGCAGAGTGATAGCAAGAATTCCCCCC
>JAIFWG010000070.1 GCA_019662005.1 Candidatus Parcubacteria bacterium | reverse complement strand
TCTCCCTCATCTGCAAAAACTTCGCCACATAGCCAATCGGACTCAATGGCTCCGTTAGTTCTTTTAACTTTGATGCGATCTCCCTTTTTGAAATTGATCTTCGACTCTGTCTCTAATGTTGGTGTTTCAAAACTCATAATATCTATATGATATAAAATGAATACAAACAGTCAAATAAACTAACTTATTTAAGTTCAGAATCAATCTGATCTACTAATTGATCAATAACTTGAGTATTATCATCTTCAGAAAATTCTTTTGAAAGGATTAGGCCCAAGGCTTCAATTTCTTGATCAGAAAGTGTATCAATTTTTTCTACCAACTTAATTTTGATGTCTTCGGCAATAAGACTGCTATGTGTAATTAGGGTTTTTAGGGCTTCTTTTTGGTCCATATTATTTTTTGAATTTGTCTGCTGCTTCTTTTGCGATATTCTTATCGCTTCTAGTTTTCTCGTTCATGACAATCTGTTTAAGCGCAATCAAAGCAGCTTTGATCTTTGGCAGATCTCCTTTCCGAAACTGACGAAGAGTTTCAATCGTATGCGTAGGCAGAAATCCAAATGTCGGTAATTCCATCAACTGATAAAACCAGGCTCTCTTTACGGTAACATCTGGCGTTAGATCCATCTTTTCCAGCCCGACTAATTTACCAGCCTTAGCCATCTTTGCCACTTTAACCAGATCAGTTACAAATGTGGGCGCATTCACAAGCTCTGCAGTAATCGGAAACAGTTCCGATGCGCTCAATATTAAATTAATTGAAGTTCGGATTGCCATTGGTCCCAAGGCTCGGACATCTGGATCATTCAATATTTTTTCTAATTTGCGGCCAAAATTTAATGTTTCAGCAACAGCAAGAGTTTCTTTTTTATTCTCTAGAGATTCAGACGGATAATGTTCCTTATTCATGGGACTAGTATTAATAACTCCATAATATAAGAATCAAAAGAATGGTCAAATAAATAACCGGCAATATGGCAGGTTATTTATTTGACTTCGATGCCCATTGAGCGGGTCGCCGTTTTTGGGACGAACCTCGCTCTTGGTATAGAAAATAAGTGCCTACTTAATTTCTATTCCCATACTCCGAGCCGTTCCTTCAATGAATCGGCCCAAAATGCTGGAAATTGGTAGATTGACAAATACCCCAAGATATGATAAACTGGATAGTACAGGGTGGGGTTGGGCGTGTGCCACATAAGGCCCAGCTGCCGTCAGGTAAGCAAACGCACTCCACTCTGTTCCTGACCCGAATGGCTACACGCCGCGGGTCTTTTATTTTACTTCTATGCCCATAGAGCGGGCGGTGCCTTCGATGATTTTCATTGCTGCTTCGATGTCGTTTGCATTGAGGTCAGACATTTTTTGTTCAGCAATCTCTCTAACTTGAGCTCTGGTGACTTTTCCAACTTTGTTTTTGTTAGGGACTCCTGAACCTTTCTCTGCGCCGGCGGCAACTCTCAATAGATATGCGGCTGGTGCGGTGCGGAGTTTAAATTCAAAGGTTCGATCTTCGTAAATAGTAATTTCAACTGGAACAACTTGGCCCATCTTATCTTTAGTGGCTTCGTTAACTTGAGCCATGAATTGCTGTAGGTTTAATCCATGAGGACCCAAAGCTTGTCCAATTTTAGCTGGTTCTAAATGTCCTGCTGTTACTTGAATTTTTACTAATGCTTTTACTTTTTTAGCTGCCATATTTTTGATTGAATGAGCGACAGAAGCGGCCGCTGCGTTCTACTTTATTATAATTTCTTTATTTGAAGGAAATCCAGCTCGACTGGCGTCTCTCGTCCGAAGATTGTTACCAATACTTTAACTCGGCCCTTTTCCATATCAATTTCTGAAACCTTGCCATCAAAATCTTTAAATGGCCCATCGGTAATTTTTACTCGATCGCCAAGCTGAACATCAATCTTGTACTTAGGCTCATCAACGCCCATACGTTTCATCAACGTATCGATTTCTCCATCAGATAATGGCGTAGGAACGGTTCCAGCACCGATAAAACCAGTTACGTTAGGCGTGTTTCGAACAACATACCAAGAGGCGTCATCAACTAACATTTCTACTAATACGTAGCCCGGATAAATCTTTTCTTCGATGGTTTCTCTTCGGCCGCCTTTTATTTTAATCTTTTTCTCTTTTGGAACTAATACACTAAAAATCTTATCTTCAAACCCTAATGATTCAATACGCTGCTTAAGATTACGAGCGACATTGTCCTCATACCCTGAATAGGTATGAATTGCGTACCAATGTTTTTGAGCGCTTGTGACTTGCTTTGGCATGTTATTTTAACAAAAGCTTATTCAAGGCTGCCTGGAAACCAAAGTCCACAACACCCAAAAATAAAGCTAAAACTGCGCTTAACCCTATAACGACTAAGGTATAGACGACCATCTGATTTCGAGTAGGCCAAATTACCTTAGACATCTCTACCCTGACTTCTTTTAAAAAAGTGACTAGCTTATTCATTTAAAACTATTTTAAAACGCCGGCAGGCGTTTGATACTTCACAAATATAGTACCATACACCAGCTCTATTAGTCAACTGCCTTGAGCCTTATATATCTAAGTTCTGAACTGATTTTGCGTGAGTCTGAATAAACTTCTTTCGAGGCATAACTTCTGATCCCATCAGCACGTCAAATACCTTATCGGCAGCTTGGGCGTCCTTAACAGCGACCTGCAAAAGCATACGATTTTGGGGATCGAGAGTTGTATCCCATAGTTGCTCTGGGTTCATTTCTCCAAGACCTTTATAGCGTTGAATAGAAACTCCGCTAATTTTTTCTTCAGCCTGACCGTTACCTTCAGAGTCTCCTAAGCTTTCCAGAACTTCACGGCCTGCAAGGTCGCTAACTTCCCCA
>JAIFWG010000069.1 GCA_019662005.1 Candidatus Parcubacteria bacterium | reverse complement strand
GGGAGTTAGAAGATGGTAAGGTAACAAAAGAAAGTGAGGGGGCGCTTATTATTGAGTTGAATAATTTACCCCCAGCTCTGTTAAGAAAATCTGACGGAGCGACTCTCTATCTTACGCGTGACATAGCCAGTCTTGAAGATCGTTTTGCAAATTACAAACCAGAAAAAATTCTATACGTTGTGGCCAATCAACAAGCCCTTCATTTTGAACAACTATTTGCAGTTGCAAAAAAGCTTGGTTGGGATAGTGCGAAACTAGAACACGTAAAATTCGGGATGGTTCTAGGCGAGGATGGTAAAAAACTTGCAACCAGAGAAGGGAAAGTCGTGCTACTTGAAGATGTTTTGAAAGAAGCCGAAGAGAAAGCGTTAAAAGTTGTTCAAGAAAAGAATCCTGGTAAGGACTCGGAAGAATCTAAAGAGGTTGCGCATACTGTTGCTGTAGGCGCTTTAAAGTACAACGACTTAAAACAACATCCCCATACAGATATAAAATTTGAGTGGGAGTCCATGCTCGATTTCACTGGCAACAGTGGTCCTTATCTCCAATATACATACGCCCGCTTAAAAAATATTCTCAATAAAGGTGAGAAAAATTTAGAAACAAAAAAACCTTTAGGGTTTGATCCAGAAGGAAAATTAATAGAGCGTCATTTGGTAAAATATTGGGACACACTTATTGAAGCAACAAAATTTAATACCTTAAATGGTCTTGCTCTATATCTTTATGAACTTGCTAGTTTGGCTAACCGGTTTTATGAGAATGTAAGAGTACTAGATGAGCCTGATTTAGAAAAAAGAAATGCGCGTTTGCGATTAATAGATATAGTTGTAAATAATCTCAAAGACGGACTCAAACTTCTCGGTATCGCCACACTCGAACGCATTTAGCAAGTTGCGTTTATCTCTAAGTTTCATAAGTTTTATTAAAGCTCTTTTATGTTTGCAGGACCACATTGGCTTGCCGGTGCAGCGATAGCAAGTGTAATCGTTCCGCGTAAACCTTCGCCTCCAAAAAGTAAGTTGGGAAAAGGGATTCAAGCTACGGGATATATGGTAGCGGCATTTACTTTTGCCTTCTTTTCTCATTTTGTGCTGGACGCCTTACCCCACAGAGAATATAGACCAATTGATTTCTGGACTGTCCTGTTTGTCAATCTGGATTTGATTGTATTCTTCTCAATTATTTTTATGGGGTGGCGCTTGAATACAACAAAACTTCTTCGTATTTGCATTACGCTCGGCCTTATTGCTGCTTCGATACCTGATGTGATCTGGATGTCCTTTGTCTATGCAGGTTTTGATTATTCTGGATTTAAAGAGTTTAGCGAGATACATCATTACTTCCATACTAATAATCATTATGGAATCGGATATCAATATATCACCGCAGTGGTTTGCGCGCTGATCCTGTATTTTAGAACCAACGGCCCTAAATCCTAGCGGCCGTTTTTGATTGAAAAAAGTGAGCTTTTGTGCTAATTTAAAAAGAACCTGCTTTATGCAGTCTCTTATGTTCGATATAAAAAAAACCGAGCACGACATCCAGCATTTTTGGGAAGATCATAAAATATTTGAGAAGTCTCTTGAGTTGCGCCGAAACGGTAAGCGTTTTGTTTTCTGGGAAGGCCCGCCTACCGCAAATGGCCTTCCCCATATTGGTCATTTTCTAACTCGCGTATATAAAGATTTTTACGGTCGCTATAAAACCATGAACGGGTTTTTTGTTCTCCGAAAAGCTGGCTGGGACACTCATGGCTTACCAGTAGAAATCGAAATTGAAAAAGAATTAGGCTATAAAAAAAAAAAAGAAATCGAAGCATACGGAATTGCTAAGTTTAATAGGAAAGCCAAAGAAAGCGTTTGGAAGTATAAGCATGAATGGGAAGAGATGACTCGGAAGATGGGCTTCTGGCTTGATATGGATAACCCATATATCACTTACGAGAGTCCCTACATGGAATCTATTTGGTACATTCTCAAAGAAATTTGGGACAAGGGACTTTTGTACACGGCGCACAAGGTTGTCCCTTACTGCACTCGTTGCGGGACACCATTGTCAGCTCACGAAGTTGCTCAAGGTTACAAAAAAGTAAAAGAAAAGTCTGTTTACATAAAATTTAAAGTTAAGGGACAAGATAATACTTTTATTCTTGCCTGGACCACCACGCCTTGGACATTGCCAGGGAATGTTGCTTTGGCCGTAGGAAGCCAGGTTCAATATGTATATGTAAAAAAAGATGACCAAACATATATTCTCGCCAAGGATTTGTTAGAAAAGGTTTTAGGAGAAGGATACTCAATTGAAAAAGAGGCAACTGGCGCTGATTTGATTGGTCTTGAATACGAGCCTCTGTTTGATGTTAAAGAATTGCAGTCAGACAAATCATACAAAGTATACGAAGCTGACTTTGTTACAACTCAAGATGGTACGGGCGTGGTACACACTGCAGTTATGTACGGCGTTGACGACTATGAACTCGGAACCAAAATCGGATTGCCTAAATTCCACACCGTAGATGAGCAAGGAAAGTTTGTATCGGCAGCGGGGGATGATTTGGCAGGAAAATATGTAAAAGATAAAGCTACCGAAGATCTGATTATAAATAAATTGATTGAGCACGGCTTACTATTGAAAACAGAAGAATATGAACACGATTATCCTTTTTGCTGGCGTTGCAACACTCCCCTGCTCTATTACGCAAAAAATTCTTAGCTGTTAGATAATAATTCAAAAGTTAACTGGGTCCCCTCTCATGTAAAAGATGGCCGCTTTGGCCAATGGCTTCGAGAAGCAAAAGATTGGGCGATCTCGCGAGAACGATATTGGGGTACGCCGCTTCCAATTTGGCAATGTGATCAATGCAATTATCAAACTGCGTTAGGTTCGGTTAAGGAATTAGAAAAACTCTCTCTCGGATCAAAGAATACTTATTATGTAATGCGACACGGAAAGTCTACGAGGAACGAATCAGGAGATGTATTGGTAAATTCACGTTTAGAAAATGATACTTATCATCTCACCGAAGAAGGGCAATTGGGTGTAGAAAAATCACTAGAGCTTCTTAAACTAGAAGGTATAGACGCTATCTATGCATCTCCATTCCTGCGAACCAAAGAGACTGCAGAGATCGCTGCTAGAATATTGCATCAACCTGTAAATATAGACGAAAGATTGAGCGAGTTTGGCGATGGTTTGGGTGCGGAAGGAAAACCAGCAGTATTAAATCCAGAAAATGAAGATAGCGAAAGTTATCAATCTATCCGCACAAGGCTATCTGAATTTATGCTGGAACTGGAGTCAACTCATCGCAATAAAAAAATATTGATTGTTACTCACGGTTCTCCAATCTCGTTTTTGCAAGGGATAGCTTTGGGGTTATCTGAAAAAGAATTCAATCCACTATACAATTCATTGCTTCCAGTTACGGCTGAAATACGCAAACTTAACTGGCGCAAAATTCCACGCAATGAAATAGGCGAATTAGATTTACATCGACCCTTTATTGATTCGGTTACCATCAAATGCCCTCAATGCAAATCAAAGATGAAAAAGATTCCGGATCTGATCGATGTTTGGTTTGATTCGGGTTCTATGCCTTATGCTCAATGGCATTATCCATTTGAAAACAAACAAGTATTTAAACAGCAATTTCCTGCTGATTTTATAGTTGAAGCCGTCGACCAAACTCGAGGGTGGTTTTGGACCTTATTAGCAATCTCAACTTTGCTTGGAAAAGGCGCCCCTTACAAAAATGTAATGGTCCTTGGCCACACACTTGATGAAAAAGGATTAAAGATGTCTAAGAAGTTGAAAAACTTTGTGCCGGTTATGGAATTAATGGATAAATATGGCGCAGATGTTCTTCGCTGGTACTTTTTGTCATCAGTTACAATTGGTGAATCAAAATCAGTAGTTCCAAAAGAAATCGAAGAAAAATTAAAAGGCTTTACTTTCACTTTACAGAACTGCATTCGATTTTATGAACTCTATGGAGCGGGCCAAACAGAATTACCCGCAAAATTATCTTTGTTAGATAAATGGAT
>JAIFWG010000068.1 GCA_019662005.1 Candidatus Parcubacteria bacterium | reverse complement strand
AACATGAGGGGTCGCCATAGAGGTACCAGAAATTCTGATGTGATTAGAATCAAGACATGTAGGTGAACCAGCAAATGCAGTTCCCCAGCGAGCAGCACAAATCAAAACCCCAGGAGCAGAAAGATCAGGCTTACCAATATTTTCCCCGTTCCAAACTAGTGGCCCGCGAGAACTAAATGAAGCAATCGCAGAAGAACAATTGCTTTGGGAACCCACTTGGCCAGCTTTACAGGCAGCCGCAACTGTTATAGCGGTACGAGAAGTTCCAGGTGAACCGATTGTGCTTGAACCTGGTCCCGAATTACCAGCTGCTACTACCACAGTCACGCCAACAGCAGTGTCATTGTCTACGGCCAAACTGGCGCTATCATCAGGATTACCTACCCCGCCCAAACTAAGATTTACAACATCCACGTGGTCGCTGCTGTCGCCATCTCTATTTGGATCAGCTGCATAATCTAGGGCGGCAATAATATCAGAAGTTAGACATGATCCCCCAGAACCACAAACCTTATAGGCAAGAATTCTAGCATCAGGAGCTACGCCCTTTAGAAGGCCATTGCCGGCAGCTGTAGCCGCTACATGGGTTCCATGACCGTTATCATCCATCGGGTCGCTATCGCCATTTACAAAATCATAACCACCAACAACTTTACAAACAGAACCAAAACATCCGCCCAAATCAGGATGAGTGTAATCTACTCCGGTATCTATAACTGCGATACTTTCTCCCATACCGGTTATTGGATTGTTGTTGCCGTCTAAGAGCGACCAAACATCGCGGGCACGAATTTCATCTACAGAGGTATCTAGAACGACATGATAGGTTTCATCTAGCTCTATCTTTTTAACATAAGGATCGTTTTTTAAAGCTTCGAACTCTGATTTGTTTATATTTGCCACTACTGCGTTTATAAGAAGCAAGTCTTTCTTAATACCGTTCGAAGTCTTGTCTTTAATCTGATTCTTTATTTTGTTGAATTCGTTTAGCTTTTCCTTTTTATTATTCTTTTCATAAAAACGAGGAAATGAAGTTTTAAATTGGATAATTACTTGGACTGGATCAGACGATTTATCAAAGTGTTTTAAAAGTTTTTTATCTACATTATCGCTGTACACACTCTCATTTATATCGGAATTGCTAGAATAAATTTTTATTTTATCACCAGAAGAAACATAAGTAGTAACCCCGACCTTATTTTGTATAAAATTACCATTTGGTAGAGACATCTCTCCTCCATCTGAAGTAATTACTTTACTGACTGCCTTATCAGAACCTGTCACAGAAACAGCCACTTCTCCCCCCTTAAGCACCTGCATTCCATTTGCTTTGGCTACAGTTTCAATACTTGCAATCGCATCAGTGGACTTGTGAAGTGAAGGCAATATCGCCGCAAAAACAAATCCTGCACCTACTGTTAAAAACTTGGGACTAAACATCTTCCTATTCATTTTGTTTGATTATTTTTATTATTATTAATCTTAACTATAATATTTTGATATAAACAAGCAACTAACAATCAACAAAAAAGCGCGATTACTCGCGCTGATTACCAAATTTGCTCTTGTCTCTTTTTTGGTTTTGGATCCTCACCCTCAAAGAAAGCCAACAAAGTCATTTTATTATTTTTAGCTTCTACAACAGAGCATGATTTGGGTTCTTGTCCTTCTTCTTTCTCAAGTTTCGTGAGCGACTCGTTAATGTCTATCTCGATCTCTTCTTTGTTAAAAGTCGTCAATCCCACATTGATTCTTCGGGTATACATAGATTTAAATGTGCCCGAAAATCATACTATTAGTACGATAAAGATTCAACAGGAAGTTAAAAACGCTCCTAAGAGCGTTGGTGAGAGTCAAGCCTTGTTAAAACCACACTAGTCAGGATAGCAAGAAAAAATACTGCAATTCTATAAATACTAGCCAGATGCAAATACTGGATAAAAGAACCATAAAGAAACATTGAGCCACACATAATACCCAGACTAGTCCATTGCTTACTCTTAGGTTGTTTTAATAGCCATGTAGCAAACGCAATTAAACCGGCAAGAAATAAAACAAGTTCCATCACTTTGAACTAAAACAAAAATAGCACTCCGTGCTATTTTTGTAAAAGTGAGCGGGCCGCCCTTTGGGGGCGAGCCTCGCTCAAAAATATTAATATTTTTGAGCGGGATACGGGAGTCGAACCCGTTTTTCAACCTTGGGAAGGTCGTGTTGGACCGTTCAACTAATCCCGCCTATTTATCGAGTATGTAATAAAACCACTTTTGCCAGTTAGGCATTTTTGATAATTGCACCTGCCAGGCCTGTTCAGCCGGAATCTTTTTTTCTCCAGTATCGCGATACACAAAAGCCACCTCTTCGTCCGCATTTTTGTAGTTTAACTTCAAACGCGCTTCTTTTTCAAGATAGGCATCGCTTTTAAAATAATCCGAGGCGCTGGCCAAGTATTTGTTATCCTGCTCCAGATCAGCAATCTTGGACTCCAAATCTTCCCTCTGAGTACGAACCAGATCTCGCTGAGCGCGGATTTTAATCAACCCAAATCCAATCCAGATAATCAGGAACAAAACCCCGACCATAGTTAACTTTGAATTTAGCAGCCGCCTCATGATATACTAGTGAAATGTTATCCCAACGCGCAAAACGTATTATCTCAATAATCGTAGCCGTCATTACAATTTTGGCTACTTTTGGCTTTCTTCTCCTTCCTGCATTGTACTAAAATTTTAAGTATTTAAACAAATAAACGCCCTTAGGCGTTTGGCATATTTGCTTGAAATCTCAAGTACCAATTTCTATTACCACTAGATTGCTCATCATTGACTTGCCAATCAACCCCATACAAATTCAATAGTCCGTTGATCACCCTCTTGCTAGGAAATTTCAAGGTATCATGGCTAATATCGCAGAGGAATTTTGCCTCCCCATCCCGTTTGGCTTTAGCCATAGCTTTATCTCCCC